>NZ_JBMPPH010000002.1:0-215625 GCF_049340285.1 Undibacterium sp. SXout20W
CAACGGACGTAACTGGTTCGATCGAGTTGCCAAAAGACAAAGAAATGGTAATGCCAGGTGATAACGTATCTATCACAGTAAAACTGATCAACCCGATCGCGATGGAAGAAGGCTTGCGCTTCGCTATTCGTGAAGGCGGTCGTACTGTTGGTGCGGGCGTTGTTGCAAAAATTATCGAGTAATTCGTAATTTTGTAGTACACTAGTCGGCTGCCGTGTTTTTAAGCACGTCAGCCGCTTTTTTTTTAGTATTCGCTCTTTGTAAAAATCGCCACACTCACTGAGTAGTTGGCTCGTTCTTTATAGGAAATAGCATGTCCACACAAAATCAAAAGATCCGCATCCGTCTGAAAGCATTCGATTACAAATTGATCGATCAATCTGCTTTGGAAATCGTTGAAACAGCTAAGCGCACTGGCGCTGTTGTTAAGGGTCCAGTGCCTCTGCCAACACGTATCCAACGTTTCGACGTATTGCGTTCCCCACACGTGAACAAAACTTCCCGTGATCAGTTTGAAATTCGTACACACCAGCGTTTGATGGATATCGTTGATCCAACAGACAAGACAGTTGATGCTTTGATGAAGCTCGACTTGCCAGCTGGCGTTGATGTAGAAATCAAATTGCAGTAATCGATTGCCAATTAAAGTTCGCCTGTTTCTTGTGTAATTGCAAATGGGTGTATTTAAAAGGAATTGACATACCACAAATTTTTGAATTTTCAAATAATTTGCGTTGTAAATAAAAAATTTGTGGGCTATAATCGAAGGCTTAAATGTAGGTTAGCTTCCGCTAACCTTTTCGTTTAAGTTTTTTAAACATCAGCCTCACCCAATCGTAGGTGAGAATGGAGAAAATAATGAGCTTGGGCCTAGTTGGTCGCAAGGTTGGTATGATGCGCATCTTTACGGATGATGGGGATTCAATTCCTGTTACTGTTTTAGACGTGTCCAACAACCGCGTGACGCAAGTCAAAACTCCTGAAACAGACGGTTACTCCGCTGTTCAGGTAACTTTCGGTCAGCGCCGTGCATCCCGTGTAACTAAAGCGGCTGCCGGTCACCTCGCAAAAGCAGGTGTTGAAGCTGGTACTGTATTAAAAGAATTCCGTGTTGATGCTGCTAAAGCTTCTGAACTGAAAGCTGGCGATGTTGTGCCTGTTGGAATGTTTGAAGCTGGTCAAAAAGTGGACGTGCAAGGCGTAACAATTGGTAAAGGCTATGCCGGTACCATCAAACGTCATCACTTCTCTTCTGGTCGTGCTACTCACGGTAACTCCCGTTCGCATAACGTTCCAGGTTCTATCGGTATGGCGCAGGATCCAGGTCGTGTTTTCCCTGGTAAGCGCATGACTGGTCATCTGGGTGACGTAACTCGCACTGTGCAAAATCTGGAAATCGCTCGCGTAGATGCAGAGCGTCAGTTGTTGCTGGTGAAGGGTGCTGTGCCGGGTGCAAAAAATGGTCAGGTAGTTGTATCTCCTGCTGTTAAAGTTAAAGCCAAGAAGGGAGCCTAATCCATGGAACTGAAGCTCCTAAACGAACAAGGTCAAGCTGCAGCGAACGTTGCTGCTCCTGATACAATTTTCGGTCGTGATTACAACGAAGCCTTGATTCATCAAGTAGTTGTTGCATTCCAAGCGAACGCACGTAGCGGTAATCGCAAGCAAAAAGATCGTGAAGAAGTCCACCACACAACTAAGAAGCCTTGGCGTCAAAAAGGTACTGGTCGTGCACGTGCTGGTATGTCTTCCTCTCCTTTGTGGCGTGGCGGTGGTCGTATTTTCCCAAATACGCCAGATGAAAACTTCTCTCACAAAGTTAACAAAAAGATGTATCGCGCAGGTATCTGCTCGATTCTGTCTCAGTTGGCTCGTGAAGGTCGCCTGAATGTGGTTGATGATGTTGCTGTTGATGCTCCGAAAACAAAACTGTTGACGGAAAAATTGAAAGCATTGGGTTGCCTGGATTCCGTTCTGATCATCACTGATGAATTTAACGAAAATCTGATGTTGGCAGCACGTAACTTGGCAAACGTATTGGTTGTTGAGCCACGTTATGCTGATCCAGTTTCTTTGGTGTTCTACAAGAAAGTGTTGATCACTAAGCCAGCACTGGCAAAGATTGAGGAGATGCTGGCATGAGCGCATTAATCAAACATAGCGAAGAACGCCTGATGAAGGTGTTGCTGGCTCCTGTGATTTCTGAAAAGGCAACGATGGTTGCTGAGAAGAATGAACAAGTGGTTTTCCTGGTAACTCCAGATGCAACCAAGCCAGAAATCAAAGCTGCCGTCGAATTGCTGTTCAAGGTTCAAGTTGAATCTGTACAAGTAGCAAATCGTCAAGGTAAACAAAAACGTACCGGTAGATTTAATGGCCGTCGCAATCATACAAAACGCGCTTTTGTATGCTTGAAGCCAGGTCAAGAAATCAACTTCACTGAGGGGGCATAAGCATGGCACTCGTTAAGATGAAGCCAACCTCACCAGGTCGTCGTGGTATGGTGAAAGTAGTGACAGAAGGCCTGCATAAGGGTCGTCCGTTTGCTGCTTTGTTGGAAAAGAAATCCAAAACTGCTGGCCGTAATAATAACGGTCACATCACTACCCGTCATATCGGTGGTGGTCATAAGCAGCATTATCGTATTGTTGACTTCAAACGCAACACAAAAGACGGTATTCCTGCAAAAGTAGAACGTATTGAATACGATCCTAACCGTACAGCACACATTGCTTTGTTGTGCTACGCGGATGGCGAACGTGCATACATCATCGCTACTAAAGGTATGGCTGATGGTGATCAGGTAATGAGCGGCTCTCAAGCGCCAATCAAATCTGGTAACTGCTTGCCTATCCGTAACATCCCTGTCGGTACAACTATGCATTGCGTAGAAATGTTGCCAGGCAAGGGTGCTCAGATCGCACGTACAGCTGGTGCTGGCGTAGTTCTGATGGCGCGTGAAGGCACATACGCTCAGGTTCGTTTGCGCTCCGGTGAAGTGCGTCGCATTCATATCGAATGCCGCGCAACGATCGGTGAAGTTGGTAACGGCGAACACAATCTGCGTAAGATTGGTAAAGCTGGTGCGATGCGTTGGCGCGGTGTTCGTCCTACCGTTCGCGGTGTGGTAATGAATCCGGTTGATCACCCGCACGGTGGTGGTGAAGGTAAAACCGCAGCAGGTCGTCATCCAGTTTCTCCATGGGGTCAACAGACCAAGGGTAAGAAGACACGTCGCAACAAGCGTACTACTTCGATGATCGTCTCACGCCGTGGTAAGAAATAAGGGATAAAACATGACACGTTCATTGAAAAAAGGGCCGTTCTGCGACGCCCACCTGGTGAAGAAAGTCGAAACTGCGCAAGCAAATAAAGACAAAAAGCCAATCAAGACTTGGTCCCGTCGTTCGACAATTATGCCGGACTTCATCGGTTTGACCATTGCGGTACATAACGGTAAGCAACACGTACCAGTTTATGTTTCCGAAAACATGGTTGGTCACAAGCTCGGCGAATTTGCGCTGACCCGTACGTTCAAGGGTCACGCTGCCGATAAAAAGGCTAAGAAATAAGGACCGATGATGGAAACTAAAGCTAATCTTCGCGGTGTGCGTCTGTCTGAGCAAAAAGGTCGCCTTGTGGCAGATCTGATCCGTGGTAAAAAAGTAGATCAGGCATTGAATATCCTGGCATTCAGCCCGAAAAAAGGTGCTGCAATCATTAAGAAAGTGTTGGAGTCTGCAATTGCAAACGCTGAACACAATGATGGCGCAGACATCGACGAGTTGAAAGTGACGAGTATTTATGTCGAAAAAGGTGCGATTCTGAAGCGTTTCACAGCACGCGCTAAGGGTCGTGGTGATCGTATCTCTAAACAATCCTGTCACATTTATGTGACTGTCGGTAACTAAGGAGTCACGATGGGACAGAAGATACATCCAACCGGTTTTCGTCTTGCGGTAACACGTAACTGGTCTTCACGTTGGTATGCAGGCAACGGCAATTTTGCTGCCATGCTCGGTGAAGATCTGAAAGTACGTGAGTACCTGAAGAAAAAACTGAAAAACGCATCCGTAGGCCGCATCACTATTGAGCGTCCAGCGAAAAACGCCCGTATTACTATTTACAGCTCCCGTCCAGGTGTTGTAATCGGTAAAAAAGGCGAAGATATTGAAGTATTGAAAACTGAATTGTCGAAAATGATGGGCGTGCCAGTTCACGTCAACATCGAAGAAATCCGCAAGCCAGAAATCGATGCGCAATTGATCGCTGATTCGATCGCTCAACAGCTCGAAAAACGTATTATGTTCCGCCGCGCGATGAAACGTGCGATGCAAAATGCAATGCGTTTGGGTGCTCAAGGCATCAAGATCATGTCCGGTGGTCGTTTGAACGGTATTGAAATCGCTCGTAAAGAATGGTATCGCGAAGGCCGCGTGCCTCTGCATACATTGCGCGCTGATATCGACTACGGTTTTGGCGAAGCATCCACAACATACGGCATTATTGGCGTAAAAGTGTGGGTCTACAAAGGTGATCGTTTAGCAAATGGCGACGCGCCTGTCATCGAATCGACTCCAGAAGACGACAAAAAACGTCGTGGTCCACGTCGTGACGATGGTAAGCCAAATAGCCGTCCACGTGCTAAGCGTCCTGAAGGGCAAACTACAACTGGTGCAGCAGCTCCAGCAGCCAAGCGCGTACGCGCAAAAGCTGACGCTGCAGCTCCAGCTGAGAAAGCAGGAGAATAATCATGCTGCAACCAGCACGCAGAAAATATCGCAAGGAGCAAAAAGGCCGTAACAAGGGGATTTCTCATTCCCGTGGTACAGCTGTCTCCTTCGGTGAGTTTGGCTTGAAAGCGGTTGGCCGTGGTCGTATCACAGCGCGTCAGATCGAAGCTGCGCGTCGTGCGATGACACGTCATATTAAACGCGGTGGTCGTATTTGGATCCGTGTTTTCCCGGACAAGCCAATTTCCCAGAAACCTGCAGAGGTTCGTATGGGTAATGGTAAAGGTAATCCTGAGTACTACGTTGCTGAGATTCAACCAGGCAAAATGTTGTACGAGATGGATGGTGTCGATGAAGCGCTGGCACGCGAAGCGTTCCGCTTGGCTGCAGCTAAATTGCCGTTGATGACTACGTTCGTCGTCCGTCAAGTCGGCCAATAATAGGAGTTGTAAATGAAAGTATCTGAACTCCAAGGTAAAGATCAAGCGGCTTTGACCAAAGAACTGAATGATCTGTTGAAGGCACAATTCAGCCTGCGTATGCAAATCGCTACACAGCAACTGACTAACACTTCACAGTTGAAAAAAGTTCGTCGTGACATCGCACGTGTTAAAACCGTCATGAACCAGAAGGATGCCAAATAATGAACGATCAAGTTAAAGTGGCATTGAAGCGCACATTAATTGGCAAAGTTGTGTCAGACAAGATGGACAAAACCGTAACAGTGGTTGTTGAACGTCACGTCAAACATCCTTTGTATGGCAAGATCATCGTTCGTACTGCAAAGTACCATGCACACGATGAAGCGAACCAGGCAAAAGCTGGCGACACAGTTGAGATCCAAGAAGGTCGTCCAATCTCCAAGACTAAAGCTTGGACAGTGACACGTGTGGTTCAAGTTGCACAAGTCGTATAAAGTCGCACAAGTCGTATAAATTTATTGCACAAAAACTTTTTTGATGTAATAATGATGGGCTGTCATTTGCAATACATGTAAATGACAGTCTAAATGTCTTTCGCAACACCCTCTCGTTGTGAAAGTGGTTAAAAAATCGTCCACCTAATCAGTTGGCTCGTGCATTGTAGGTTATGTAGGGGTTGGCTGGCAGGACCAAGACTGACTACAAGCTTGCATTGTGCAAGTGATGTGGATTAAGTTGGGAAAGAGAACATTATGATTCAAACAGAAAGCCGGCTGGAAGTGGCTGACAATACTGGTGCACGTGAAGTTTTGTGCATTAAGGTATTGGGCGGTTCCAAGCGTCGTTATGCGGGTATCGGTGATGTAATTAAAGTCACTGTGAAGTCTGCTGCACCGCGCGGTCGTGTAAAAAAAGGTGAAATTTACAACGCCGTGGTTGTGAGAACAGCTAAGGGTGTTCGTCGTCAAGATGGCTCATTAGTCAAATTTGATGGCAATGCTGCAGTATTATTGAATGCAAAGCTTGAGCCTATCGGCACTCGTATTTTCGGCCCAGTGACACGCGAATTGCGTACTGAGCGCTTCATGAAAATCGTGTCCTTAGCTCCAGAAGTGCTGTAAGGAGTCGTGATGAATAAAATTCGTAAAAACGACGAAGTCATCGTCTTGACGGGTAAAGACAAAGGTAAACGTGGTCAGGTGCAAGCTTGCATCGACAGCGATTACGTTGTTGTAGCTGGTATTAACGTTGCTAAAAAAGCTGTTAAGCCTAACCCAATGACTGGCGCAGTAGGTGGCATCGTTGATAAAGTGATGCCGATTCATGTGTCAAATGTTGCGTTGTTTAACGCCGCATCTGGCAAAGCAGACCGTGTAGGCTTTAAGGTCGTGGATGGTAAGAAAGTCCGCGTCTACAAGTCGACTGGCGAAGTTGTGAAGGCATAACATCATGGCCCGTCTACAAGCATTATATAAAGAAAAAATCGTTGCTGCGTTGACTGAAAAGTACGCGTATAAGTCTTCGATGGAAGTTCCACGTATCTTGAAAATCACCCTGAACATGGGTTTGTCTGAAGCTATTGCTGACAAAAAGATTATCGAGCATGCTGTTGGTGACTTGACCAAAATCGCCGGCCAAAAGCCAGTCGTGACTAAAGCACGTAAAGCGATTGCAGGTTTTAAAATCCGTGAAGGCTATCCAATCGGTTGTATGGTTACCTTGCGTGGCGCTCAGATGTATGAATTCCTGGATCGTTTCATCACTGTGGCGTTGCCACGTGTACGTGACTTCCGTGGTGTTTCTGGTCGTGCGTTTGATGGTCGTGGTAACTACAATATCGGTGTCAAGGAACAGATTATTTTCCCTGAAATCGAGTACGACAAGATCGACGCATTGCGTGGTATGAATATCAGTATCACGACAACAGCAAAGACCGACGAAGAAGCGAAAGCACTCCTCGCCGCATTTAAATTTCCGTTCAGAAACTGAGGTCGCCATGGCAAAATTGGCACTGATTAATCGTGAGCAAAAGCGTGCAGATTTGGTGAAGAAATTCGCTGGTAAGCGCGCCGAATTGAAGGCCATCATTGATGACCAATCAAAAACTGAAGAAGAGCGTTATGTTGCTCGTCTGAAGTTGCAGGCTTTGCCACGTAATTCTAATCCGACCCGCCAGCGTAATCGTTGCGCTTTGACAGGTCGCCCACGTGGCACATTCCGTAAATTCGGATTGGGCCGTATTAAACTCCGTGAAGTCGCCATGCGTGGTGAAATCCCGGGTATGACTAAAGCCAGCTGGTAATAGGAGAATAAGCAATGAGTATGAGCGATCCTATCGCCGATATGCTGACCCGCATTCGTAACGCACAAGTTGTTCAAAAAACTGTTGTTGCGATGCCGTCCTCTAAAGTAAAGATTGCAATTGCAAACGTACTTAAAGACGAAGGTTACATTGAAGATTTCGCAGTTTTGGAAACTGCAGGTAAGTCCGAATTAAAAATCGGCTTGAAATATTATGCAGGGCGTCCTGTTATTGAGCGTTTGGAACGTGTTTCACGTCCAGGTCTCCGTATTTACAAAGGTAAAGACGAGATTCCAAGCGTGATGAACGGTTTGGGCGTGGCCATTGTGTCCACACCAAAAGGCGTCATGACTGACCGCAAAGCGCGCGCAACCGGTGTCGGTGGCGAAGTTATTTGCTACGTCGCCTAAGGAGTGAAAGATGTCTCGAGTAGGTAAGATGCCAATCGCTTTGCCGGCCGGTGCAGAAATTGCAATTTCAGCAGAGCAGATTACAGTAAAAGGTCCTATGGGCGTATTGACACAAAGCTTAAACGGCTTAGTGGCAATTGCGAACAACAACGGCACTTTGAGTTTTTCACCAGCCAATGATGGCCGTGAAGCTAATGCGATGACTGGCACATTACGTGCGCTGGTCAATAACATGGTGAACGGTGTTACTAAAGGCTTCGAAAGAAAACTCACTTTGGTCGGCGTTGGTTACAAGGCGCAAGCTCAAGGTGACAAATTGAATTTGTCTTTAGGTTTTTCACACCCAGTTGTACATCAAATGCCAGAAGGCGTTTCTTGTGCTACGCCAACACCTACTGAAATCCTGATCAAAGGGGTTAACAAGCAGCAAGTAGGTCAAGTGGCAGCTGAAGTCCGTGCATACCGCAGCCCAGAGCCTTATAAAGGCAAGGGTGTCCGTTATGCGGACGAAGTGGTTGTGATTAAAGAAACCAAGAAGAAGTAATAGGGGTTGACGATGGACAAGAAACAATCACGTCTGCGCCGCGCACGTCAAACCCGTGCCAAGATCGCAGAACTCAAAGTGAACCGCCTGGCCGTGCATCGCACCAACTTGCACATCTACGCAAACATTATTGGCCCAGACGCCAAAGTGTTGGCATCTGCTTCGACAGTAGAAGCAGAAGTACGTGCAGAGTTGGCTGGCAAATCCGGTGTAGGTGGCAACACTTCCGCCGCGACTTTGATCGGCAAGCGTGTAGCAGAGAAGGCAATCAAAGCAGGGGTTACCGAAGTTGCGTTTGACCGCTCCGGTTTCCGTTACCATGGCCGCATCAAGGCGCTTGCAGAAGCTGCCCGCGAAGCTGGCTTGAAGTTCTAAGGAAAATTTGTCATGGCAAAAATGCAAGCAAAAACAGCAGCCGACAAGCCGGATGATGGCATGCGCGAAAAAATGATCGCGATCAACCGTGTAACCAAAGTGGTTAAGGGTGGTCGTATCATGGGTTTCGCGGCGTTGACAGTCGTAGGTGACGGCGATGGCCGTATCGGTATGGGCAAAGGAAAATCGAAAGAAGTTCCTGTAGCCGTACAAAAAGCGATGGAAGAAGCACGTCGTAAGATGATCAAAGTGACTTTAAAGAACGGTACATTGCAGCACACCGTTACTGGTAAGCACGGCGCGTCTTCCGTCATGATTTCTCCAGCAAAAGAAGGTACTGGCGTTATTGCTGGTGGTCCAATGCGCGCGATTTTTGAAGTAATGGGTATTGTAAACGTCGTTGCTAAATCCAACGGCTCAACAAATCCTTACAACATGGTTCGTGCGACTTTGAATGGTCTGGCTAAGATGAGTACTCCATCTGAAATCGCTGCAAAGCGTGGCAAGACCGTTGAAGAAATCCTCGGTTAAGGAGAGCGCGATGACTAAGACAGTAAAAGTACAATTGGTCAAAGGTCTGATCGGCACACGCCAGGATCACCGTGCTACCGTACGTGGTCTGGGCCTGCGTCGTGTCAATTCAGTTTCTGAATTGGAAGACACACCAGCAGTACGCGGCATGATCAACAAAGTCTCGTATCTTGTGAAGGTTGTAGCGTAAGTCGCAAGGCTTATGTTCGGAGCAAATTATGGAATTGAATAACATCCAACCTGCTGATGGCGCAAAACACTACAAACGTCGTGTTGGTCGTGGTATCGGTTCAGGTTTAGGTAAGACAGCGGGTCGCGGCCACAAAGGTCAAAAATCCCGTTCAGGCGGCTTTCATAAAGTCGGTTTCGAAGGCGGTCAGATGCCTCTGCAACGTCGTTTGCCAAAACGTGGTTTTAAATCACTGGCAACACCGTTTAAAGCAGAAGTTCGTTTGACAGACCTGGAAAATCTGCCAGTCACTGAAATTGACATCTTAGCTTTGAAACAAGCTGGTGTTGTTCCTGAGCTCGCACGTGTAGTTCGTGTGATCTTGTCTGGCGCAATTTCCAAGAAAGTTACTTTGAATGGCTTGATCGTCACTAAAGGCGCTAAAGCTGCAATCGAAGCTGCTGGCGGTACAATCGCTTAATTCAGTGCAGACACCGGAGCAATAATTGGCAACATCTCCACAACAAGCTAAAAGTGCAGCAAGCGGATTTCCCTGGGGGCGACTCTGGTTTCTGCTTGGCGCATTGGTTGTCTACAGGATTGGTGCTCATGTGCCAGTTCCTGGTATAGATCCAACTGCATTGGCGGACCTGTTTAAACAAAACCAAGGTGGTATCTTGGGCATGTTTAACATGTTCTCCGGTGGTGCATTGTCACGGTTTACCGTGTTTGCACTCGGTATCATGCCGTATATTTCGGCATCGATTATTATGCAGTTGATGTCGATCGTTTCTCCACAACTGGAAGCGCTGAAGAAAGAAGGCGAATCCGGTCGTAGAAAAATTACGCAATATACTCGGTATGGCACTTTGCTGTTAGCGACGGTGCAGGCATATTTTATTGCATTTGGTCTGGAAGCTCAGCCAGGTTTGGTTCTTGATCCTGGTGTCGCTTTCCGATTGACTACCGTAGTGACTTTGGTAACTGGAACGATGTTTCTGATGTGGTTGGGCGAGCAGATTACTGAGCGAGGTTTAGGTAATGGTATATCTATCATTATTTTCGCTGGTATCGCTGCCGGTCTTCCGAATGCCTTGGGTAACTTGTTTGAACTGGTTCGTACTGGCTCGATGCATCCAGCATCAGTCTTGTTGATTTGTGTGATTGCTGCGGCAGTAACGTACCTCGTTGTATTCGTGGAGCGTGGCCAACGTAAAATCCTGGTCAACTACGCGAAACGCCAGGTCGGAAATAAAGTATATGGTGGGCAAAGCAGTCATTTGCCACTGAAGTTGAATATGGCGGGTGTCATTCCTCCAATCTTCGCTTCCTCAATTATTTTGTTTCCAGCGACGATTACTAGCTGGTTTACCAAAGGCGCAGGCGCTTCTACAAGTGGGTTTATTACCTTCTTGAAGGATCTCGCGGCGTCGATGGCACCAGGCGAGCCTATTCATGCTTTATTGTATGCAGCTGCAATTATTTTCTTTTGCTTCTTTTATACCGCTTTGGTATTCAACAGCAAGGAAACAGCTGACAATTTGAAGAAGAGTGGCGCGTTTGTTCCGGGAATTCGTCCAGGTGATCAGACAGCACGCTATATCGATAAGATCTTGATGCGTTTGACACTGGCCGGTGCGGTTTATATTACGCTGGTTTGTTTATTACCTGAATTCTTGATTGCCAAGTGGAAGGTACCATTTTATTTCGGTGGCACATCGCTGTTGATTATTGTGGTCGTTACCATGGATTTCATGGCACAAGTTCAGAACTATGTAATGTCCCAGCAGTATGAATCGCTTCTTCGTAAAGCAAATTTCAAGGGCGGGATTCCTTCTCGGTAATTGCCTGAAGGAACAGCAGATCGAATGGCAAAAGACGACGTTATACAGATGCAGGGCGAGATTCTTGAGAATCTTCCGAATGCGACATTTCGAGTTAAGTTGGAAAACGGGCATGTTGTACTAGGCCATATTTCCGGGAAGATGCGAATGAACTATATTCGTATTCTTCCAGGTGATAAGGTGACAGTGGAATTGACGCCTTATGATTTGAGCCGGGCGCGAATAGTGTTCCGTACCAAGTAAATTAAATTGTATTAAAAGGGAAGAGGGCAAAAATGAAAGTTCTCGCATCAGTTAAGCGGATTTGCCGCAACTGCAAAATCATCAAGCGCAAAGGTGTTGTTCGTGTTATTTGCACAGAACCACGCCATAAACAGCGCCAAGGTTAATTAACGTTATTGAACGAGGAATAACGAATGGCACGTATCGCAGGGGTTAATATCCCAAATCATCAGCATACCGTAATCGGCTTAACAGCTATCTATGGTATTGGCCGTCCACGCTCACAGAAAATCTGTGAAGCAACAGGTGTTTTGACCAATAAAAAGGTTAAAGATCTGGATGACAACGAACTCGAGAAACTTCGCGACGAAATCGGTAAATTTATCGTCGAAGGTGACTTGCGTCGTGAATTGTCCATGAACATCAAACGCTTGATGGACTTGGGTTGCTATCGCGGCTTGCGCCATCGTAAAGGCTTGCCTTGCCGTGGTCAACGTACACGTACTAACGCACGTACACGTAAAGGCCCACGTAAAGCAGCTCAATCTCTGAAGAAATAATCCAGGCTAGCCCGGATCCAAGGAAATTATTATGGCAAAAGCACAAAATAACGCAGCAGCAGCACGTGCTCGTAAGAAAGTTAAAAAGAACGTTGCAGAAGGTATCGCACACGTTCACGCTTCTTTCAATAACACCATCATCACGATCACTGATCGTCAAGGCAATGCTCTTTCATGGGCAACTGCTGGCGGTGCTGGTTTTAAAGGCTCACGTAAATCTACTCCTTTCGCGGCACAGGTTGCAGCGGAAGCAGCTGGTAAAGTTGCTGTTGAATGCGGTATCAAAAATCTGGAAGTTCGCATCAAAGGCCCAGGCCCAGGTCGTGAGTCTTCAGTTCGCGCATTGAACAATCTCGGTATCAAGATTTCTCTGATCCAAGACGTAACACCAGTTCCACATAACGGCTGCCGCCCTCCAAAGCGTCGTCGTATCTAAGCAGCAGAATTTGTTGCTGGCGTTCTGACGGTTTTTCCGTTAGAATGCAAGCCCGCCATTTCGTTGGCGGGTTTTGTGTTGGGAATTTTTATTTCAGGCATTTTTTACGTGGAAACAACGTAAAAGTGTCTTTAAGACCACTGTCTGATAGCAAGTAGATCAGACTAGCGCAGCTCAGTTCTGCGTCATTAATCAAAGGAAAATACTGTGGCACGTTATATCGGACCAAAAGCTAAATTATCCCGCCGTGAAGGCACGGATCTGTTTCTGAAAAGCGCACGTCGTTCTTTAGATTCAAAATGCAAACTCGACGCAAAACCAGGTCAACATGGTCGCACTTCTGGTGCTCGTACCTCTGACTTCGGTAACCAATTGCGCGAAAAGCAAAAAGTTAAACGTATGTACGGCATCTTGGAACGTCAATTCCGCCGCTACTTCGCTGAAGCTGATCGTCAAAAAGGCAACACTGGCGAAACACTGTTGAAATTGTTGGAATCCCGTCTGGATAACGTTGCTTACCGTATGGGTTTCGGCTCCACACGTGCTGAAGCACGCCAATTGGTAAGCCACAAAGCATTCACAGTCAACGGTATCGTTGTGAACATCGCTTCCTACCAAGTTAAGTCTGGTGACGTTGTTGCTGTTCGCGAAAAAGCGAAAAAGCAAGTACGTATCGCCGAAGCGCTGTCTCTGGCAGAACAGGGTGGCATTCCATCTTGGGTTGCTGTTGATGCGAAGAAAATGGAAGGCACTTTCAAGTCCATGCCAGATCGTAGCGACATCGCTCACGATGTCAACGAATCTCTGATCGTTGAATTGTATTCTCGTTAATATTAAGTTTCTCTGCCTGCCTGTTTTACGACAGGCAGGCTTTTTCTTTAATGCCATCAGCCTTATCGGTGTAACGAACCGAGGGTATTGAAAAGGACATTTCATGCAAAACAATCTGTTGAAACCACGTATCATCGATGTGGAAATGCTGGGTGCTGGTCACGCAAAAGTGACTATGGAACCATTTGAACGTGGCTATGGCCACACACTGGGTAACGCGCTTCGTCGCGTTCTGTTGTCCACAATGACAGGCTACGCGCCAACTGAAGTAACTATCGGTGGCGTTGTTCATGAGTATTCTTCCCTTGATGGCGTGCAAGAAGATGTCGTTGATATCCTGTTGAACTTGAAAGGTGTTGTATTCAAGTTGCACAACCGCGATGAAGTGACTTTGACTTTGAAGAAAGATGGCGAAGGCGCAGTTTTGGCTTCCGATATCGATCTGCCACACGATGTGGAACTGATCAACCCGGATCACGTGATCGCTAATTTGACTGCTGGCGGCAAACTCGACATGCAGATCAAAGTAGAAAAAGGCCGTGGCTATGTGCCAGGTAATGTTCGTCGTCTCTCAGAAGATGCGAACAAAACTATCGGTCGTATGATTCTGGATGCTTCTTTTTCTCCAGTACGTCGTGTTTCTTATGCAGTTGAGTCCGCTCGTGTTGAGCAGCGTACTGATCTGGATAAACTGGTCATTAACATCGAAACAAACGGTGTGATTTCTCCAGAAGAAGCAATTCGTCAATCCGCACGCGTGTTGGTTGATCAATTGAATGTATTTGCTGCACTCGAAGGTACTGAAGCCGCTGCTGAAGCACCATCCCGCGCGCCTGCAGTTGACCCAGTTCTGTTACGTCCAGTCGATGACTTGGAATTGACAGTTCGTTCAGCTAACTGCTTGAAAGCAGAAAACATTTACTACATTGGTGATCTGATCCAGCGTAGCGAAAACGAATTGTTGAAGACACCAAACCTGGGTCGCAAGTCTTTGAACGAAATCAAAGAAGTGCTGGCATCCCGTGGCTTGTCTTTGGGCATGAAGTTGGAAAACTGGCCACCAGCTGGCTTGGAAAAATAATTTGTAACCTTGGGCAGCGTTGCTGCCCAAATTTAATCGTAGTACTGACCGGCCCGCGCTAACAAAAAAATATGCGTTAGCGATAGAAGAGCTGGCTTTTTTAAAACTTTAAAAGGAATTACCATGCGTCATCGTCACGGCTTACGTAAGCTGAATCGAACCTCTTCCCACCGTTTAGCAATGTTGCGCAACATGACAGTTTCTCTGTTGCGTCACGAAGCAATCAAAACAACTTTGCCAAAAGCAAAAGAACTGCGCCGCGTTATTGAGCCGATTCTGACTTTGGGTAAAACAGACACATTGGCAAACAAGCGTTTGGCTTTCTCCCGCCTGCGTGACCGCGAAATGGTTGTTAAATTGTTTGCTGAATTGGGCCCACGTTACGCAAATCGTAACGGCGGCTACCTGCGTATCCTGAAAATGGGTTTCCGCGTTGGTGACAATGCACCTATGGCATACGTTGAACTGCTGGATCGCCCAGAAGTTTCGGACGCAGCTGAAACACCAGAAGTATAATTTTTAACGGAACGTGCTTAATCTGTTCCGTTGAATGACGAAAAAACCGCTCAGCTAGTCTGGGCGGTTTTTTTTGGGTCGGTTTCTGGAGAAACGAAGTAACCTGGCAGAAGTTTCTTTTATGAAAATTTCGCAAGGTGTTCATCATTCTCCTGCTCTTGATACAATAGCAGACTATGAAAGAAAAAATGGATCAGGTGCTGTTAGTTATCACTAGCTGCCCCGACAAAGCAACAGCGATTCATATCGCAGAACGTTTACTCGCTGCAAAATTGGCTGCTTGTGTGAACATTATGCCTGACGTAATGTCTTTATATATGTGGAATGGGAAGCAAGAGACGGCACACGAGGTTTTATTACAGATAAAAACCACCAGTAATGCTTATCCTGCGCTTCAAGCTTGTATTACAGAAAACCTTCCTTACGAAATACCAGAAATAATCGCACTTCCCGTTGTCGCTGGCTTACCCGCCTATTTGCAATGGGTTAATGAACAAACAGGACGTCAATGAAACTGCCTCGTAATCTTGCCTTAATGCGTATCCCGCATCCTTTTTCCGTCATGTTTCAGGTTGTGCTGATAGCGGCATGCTTATTTACTGCTTCTTTCGTTAAAGCTGAAGATTTTCTTGATCCCGAAGTCGCTTTCACTGCGGCCGCAAAAATGGTGGAACCTGGTGTGGCTGAAGTGACATTGTCGGTGGCCGATGGTTACTATTTATACCGTGAGCGCTTGAAATTTACCTCGGATGATGCGCAGTTGGGTGAGCCAGTTCTGCCCAAAGGGAAAGTGAAATTCGACGAAACTTTCCAGAAAGAAGTGGAAACGTATCGCCACTCGGTCGTGGTAAGAATCCCTGTCAAGGCAGATCACGAATTCAGCCTCAAAGTGGTTCGTCAGGGATGCGCTGATCAAGGCTTGTGCTACCCGCCATTAGAGAGCGTTTTTAAATTGCCGATTACGGTACAAGCGGGAACATCCGGTCAGGCCGGTGCGGTATCGCAGACGTCCGCCGCAGCAGGGGCAACAAGCGATGCGGAAACCAGTACCATCAGCGCTGCATTAAAGAGTGGTAAGTTACTTGTCATTCTGCCCTTGTTTTTTGTGTTAGGCCTTGGCTTATCGTTGACACCGTGTGTGCTACCGATGGTGCCAATTTTGTCCTTTATCATCGTTGGCGAGGGTGTTGGTGTGAGCCGCCTTCGTGCATTCTTGTTGTCAGTTGCTTATGTGCTGGGTATGTCTTTGGTGTATACGGCCATGGGTATTGGCGCAGGTCTCGCTGGTGAGGGCTTGGCCGCAACACTTCAAAATCCTTGGGTACTCAGCGCTTTCGCTTTGTTGATGATTGCCTTTGCTTTGTCCATGTTCAATGTCTATCAGTTGCAGATGCCAGCCGCTTTGCAGACCAAGCTCACTGAAGTCTCCGAAGGACAACGGAATAGCAAGCTCGGCAAGCTTTTTGGTGTGTTTTTAATGGGCGCAATCTCTGCGCTAATCGTTGGTCCCTGTGTCACTGGGCCACTGCTCGGTGCCTTGGTGTACATCAGCCAGACCCGTGACATCCTCGTGGGTGGCGCAGCGATGTTTGCGATTGCAATTGGTATGGGTGTGCCCCTCCTTTTATTGGGCTTGTCTGCTGGTAGCCTGTTGCCGCGCGCTGGCGTATGGATGGAAAGTATCAAGCACTTTTTTGGTGTATTGATGCTGGCAATGGCGTTATGGATGGTGTCACCAGTTTTGCCTGCGTGGGTGCAAATGTCAGGCTGGGCCGCCTTGTTAATTGGTTACGGCGCTTATCAATTATTTTTTCAGCGCTCCGGGATGTTTGCTAAAACCGTGGGTGTCATCTTTGCATTGCTTGGTGCGACACAACTCATTGGTGTTGTGAGTGGCAGTCGTGATATTTACGCGCCCCTGTCACATTTAATGGGTACAGAAGCACCAAAAGTTACCTTTACCCGTGTCCGTACCATTGCGGAATTAGATGCAGCCTTGGCACAGAACAAAGGTAAGATAGCGATGCTGGATTTTTATGCAGACTGGTGCGTGTCATGCAAGGAAATGGAAAAGCTGACTTTCCCGCATCCACAGGTCAAAGCACGACTTGATACGATGTTATTGTTGCAAGTTGATGTGACGGCGAATAACGCGGATGACAAAGCATTGTTAAAACGTTTCAATCTGTTTGGTCCGCCGGGGATTATTTTCTTTAGCAGTATGGGCACAGAAATCGCCGATGGCCGTGTTGTTGGTTTTCAGGACGCTGATAAATTCTTACAGTCTCTAATGAAAAATGAGGTAAACAAATAGTGCCTTATACAAGCATTAGCAATAGCATTTGGTCGTTCCGATATTGCCTGATGCTAAGTTGTAAAGAAGTTGTTGGTTTCTTATACACATACAGATATAAGCTAGCAACTTCTCTGTTCTTGAATCATCATTAATCAAGTCCTATAGTCAAACCCTACGCTTTTTGGAGATAAACATGACTTTACGTTTAGGTGATACCGCACCAGATTTTGAACAAGATTCCTCGATTGGAAACCTGAAATTTCATGAGTGGGCTGGTGACTCATGGGTTGTTTTGTTTTCCCATCCAGCGGATTTTACGCCAGTCTGCACGACAGAATTAGGCCTGACAGCCAAGCTTAAGCCAGAGTTCGATAAACGCAACGTGAAGGCAATTGCATTGTCTGTTGACGGCGCTGCATCGCATATTCAGTGGATCAAAGATATTGAAGAGACACAACACACGGTCGTTGGTTTTCCTATCATCGCCGATGCAGATCGCAAGGTTGCGACTCTGTTCGATATGATTCACCCAAATCAATCAGAAACAGTCACAGTACGTTCTTTGTTCATTATTGATCCAAAGAAAAAAGTCCGCCTGATCATTACTTACCCACTGAGCACAGGTCGTAATTTTGATGAAGTGTTACGTGTGATTGATGCCTTGCAGCTGACCGATGGTTACACAGTCGCCACACCAGGTAACTGGCGCGATGGCGATGACGTGATTATTCCTTTGTCGATCAAAGACGAAGAAGTCATCAAGCAAAAATATCCAAAAGGTTACAAAGCGCCTAAGCCGTATCTGCGCATAACACCGCAACCGAATAAGTAAATTTTTCGAAAAAAAAAGCCCGACTGCAAAATTGCGAGTCGGGCTTTTTTTATTGTAGAAAATTTGTTATCTCATCGGGGTAATCTGTTCCGCATAATCATACAGAGCACCGAGGATATCCTCCGCACTTTCATCAGCTTCCTCAGACAACTGATCAATCTTTTCAAAGAACTGCTCCACGGTTAATGCATTTCCGGCGCCGTCATGCAAACGTTGGGCGCGATGTTCTTCCCATGTTTCCGCTTCTTCTGCAGTCAGACTTTCTGGGAAGTTTCTGGCTCGGTAGCGGAAAAATAGTTCTTCGAGACGGCGGTCTTGGAACGAAGGCTGGGCCTGCGCCAATTGCGCGGTGGACATGTGTCGCAAATCATTCAGCAGCCGCCGGTCACCACCGGCGATGAAGCCATTATATAAATCTTCATCGACATCGCTCGTGGCCATTTGTGGCCGATCAAATACAGCATCCCAGATAACCCCCATCTCCGGCGCTGTCGCCGCAATCTCAGCATGTGCCATGATGTGATTCAACTCGATACCCCAATGCGCGGCGCGTTCGGCACTCAGCGTTTTCAGGTTGCTGATGACGATCGGCGATTTGTTGATATGAATAGTCTTGATTGGCAAGCGCTTGACACCTTCTGGCAAATCGTTGACTTTACTAAACATACGCAATTGAATTTCTTCTGCTTTCAGTGAAAACAACTCGTTAGGGTCTGATTGCAAGTCCCAGACAATGATTTCATTTTTATTCGTCGGATGCATCGCCAAAGGCCAGACGACAGTGAGGCAACCTTGCTCGACTGGGATCATGCCCGTGACGTGCAACAGCGGCCGTTTTACCGGCCAGCCTATTTCTTCTATCACGCGATCTTTTTTACGCAAACCCAAACAGAAATCAAATAAGCGGGGATTTTTTTCACGCAGCAAACGGGCAAATGCGATCGTGGCGCGCACGTCAGACAAGGCATCATGTGCAGCGTCGTGATGTAAGCCGTTGGCGGCACTTAAATGTTCCAGGCGGAAGCTGGTTTTACCTTCGTTATTGGTTGGCCACTCTATACCGTCAGGACGAAGTGCGTACGCGGTACGAACGACATCGAGGATGTCCCAGCGACTGCAATTGTTTTGCCATTCACGTGCATAGGGGTCGATCAAATTGCGCCAAAATAAAAAACGCGTTACTTCATCATCAAATCGTATCGAGTTGTAACCGACCCCGATGGTGCCGGATTGAGAAAATGCGGCTTCGATCTGCTGGGCAAACTGGTATTCAGGGACCCCCCGCTCCAGGCAGATTTGCGGGGTGATGCCGGTTATTAAACAGGCTTGCGGTTCCGGCAAAAAGTCGGGAGCCGGCCGGCAATAGACCATTATTTCTTCACCGATTTCATTCAGTTCGGCATCGGTGCGGATCGCTGCAAACTGCGCGGGGCGATCCCGGCGTGGCACAGCACCAAAAGTTTCGTAATCGTGCCACAGAAAGGTGTAGTCTTGCATGCGCTAATATGGTTTTATTGAAAGTAAAGAAGAGGGGAGTATCTAAAAATATCTATACAAGCATTAGCCTACAGGTTCATTTTTCAACATACTCCATCCTAGTATTCATTTTGGCGTAAAGTTGCCACAGAGTGATTTCTGCCGATGATTCCCAGCCAAAACAAAGATATCAGGTAAATCGCGATCATACTCACTTGTACCCATGATGGTAAGTGCACAATTCCAAACCACATCGGACTATAGACCAGCATAGCAGCACCCAGTATCAGGCGGCTGGATTCCAGAATAATGAATTTTCTTTTCTGCTCCAATAAGCCGCCAACGATCCAAAATCCTGCAAATAACCAAAGCGCGTAAAGCGTGCTGGAAAGTAAATTCGCTGTCGGCGCAGACAATAGAAAATGCGTCGTCATATGCATCGTTATAGTGAATTGCGCAAGACAATACCACAGCATGCCAGAATTGAGAGGTGGATTATATAGCGGACGGTTCAATTGAAACTGCGCAGTGTTGTTCTGAGCGGCCAGATCATCAGGCAGCCAGCCAGGCGGCATGAACCAAATCTTGATTTTGTCATGCCAACGCCGAGTGCGCCAGGCATCCGAGGCGACCGCCTGATAGACTTCCAGATTAGCCCGGAGAGGGTTCCAACTGCGTAAGGGTTTGCGTGTACCGAATACGACCGGATGCGCATCCAGTTCTTCCGTGTACGTACCAAAAATCCGGTCCCAAATGAGCAGAATGCCACCAAAATTTTTATCCAGGTACAAATCGTTCACTGCGTGATGTACACGATGGTTAGAGGGTGACACAAACACACGATCAAACCAGCCAAGTTTATCGATCTGCTGCGTATGGATCCAGAATTGATAAATCAGATCGATGAGAGCGACAACAACGTAAACTTCCACCGGGAAGCCCAAAATCGCTAAGGGCAGATAAAAAATCCAGCCAAAGAGTGGTCCTGTGCTGGTTTGGCGCAATGCGGTCGACAGGTTGTATTCTTCGCTTTGATGATGCACCACATGCGCCGCCCACAACAGGTTGGTATGATGGCCCATGCGGTGTAACCAATAATACAAAAAATCATACAACAATAGGCCGCAGACCCAGACCCAGATCGATTCTGCAGATAATTGAAATAGGGCAAAGTGCCGTGCAACCCAGGCATAAATGCCGATGACGAAGACTTTTAAAAATACCCCTGAAATCTGGCTCATGATACCCAGGCTGATGCTGTTGATTGCGTCATTAATCCGGTAGGTATGCCGCTGACGTCGCCAGGCGACAATGAATTCGGTAGCGATCAGTATAAAAAATACCGGGCTAGCGAATAGGATGATTTTTTCTTGCATGTGCTGCTCCAGACTATGGATGTATCTGGAACATGCTAGTCAGCTTTGGGGTGACATGCAATATTGATTTATATTATTTAACCTTAACAGCGAATATTGGTGAAAAATTATGCTGTTGCCAGTCAGTTTTGGTGTGATCGCGTTCTTAGTGACTCTTGCTTCGGACGAGGCATGTCGTTTGCATTAGAACTTTGCCTATGCCCGAAAAAAAGACACAGTTAAAAGTGCCTTTGCAAACACCTCTCATCTGCGTCTCCGTCGATTTTCTTTGATTGATTTAGTAAAAATATCAATCTGGATGTTTTAATAAGCGTGCAATATCTCTGGCAAAGTAAGTTAAGACTCCATCAGCACCCGCGCGTTTGAAAGCTAACATGGCTTCCATCATCGTTTTGTTATGGTCGAGCCAGCCATTCTGCGCCGCTGCTTTAATCATTGCGTATTCACCACTGACCTGATACGCAAAAGTCGGTACCCGGAATTCATCTTTCACGCGGCGTACGATATCCAGATACGGCATGCCAGGTTTGACCATGACCATATCCGCGCCTTCTTCTAAATCCAACGCAACTTCGCGCAAGGCTTCGTCGCTGTTCGCCGGATCCATTTGATAGCTTGCTTTGTCGCTTTTGCCCAAATTCGCTGCCGAACCCACTGCATCACGGAAGGGACCATAAAATGCTGATGCATATTTAGCTGAGTACGCCATGATGCGCGTATGGATGAAATTATTCGCCTCTAAAGCACGACGGATTGCACCAATGCGGCCATCCATCATATCGCTTGGTGCAACAATGTCAGCACCTGCACGCGCATGTGTGAGCGCCTGCTTTACCAACATTTCAGTGGTTTCGTCATTCATGACATAGCCATTCGCATCGAGCAATCCATCCTGGCCGTGACTTGTGTAAGGATCAAGCGCGATATCGCTTAAGATACCTAATTCAGGGAAGCGGCTTTTTAATTCGCGGATCGCGCGCGGTATCAAGCCCTCTGGATTAGTTGCCTCAATCCCATCCGGGGTTTTTAAGCTGGAATGAATCGCCGGAAAAAGTGCCATCACTGGGATACCCAAAGCAACGCAATCTTCCGCCACACCTAACAGGACATCGATAGAAACCCGTTCTACACCTGGCATCGACGCGACTTTTTCGCATTGATTGACGCCATCAATCACAAATACTGGATAAATCAGATCGGCGGCAGTGACAATGTTTTCACGCATCATTGCGCGGGAGAAGACGTCCTTACGCATGCGGCGCATACGGACGGCGGGGAATTGGGTATTTTTATGATGGGACATAATAATTTTAAGAAAGAATTTAGGCCAACGAACACATATTAATCAATTTTTGATGAAACTTTTTCCGTCTCGCACCATCTGAGAGCTTAGGTGAAGGATGTCTCCTCGCCTACTGCTTCTTTTCCCTGAGCAGGCACCGTGAGTCCCTATGCTTTGCGGTGTTATTGCCCCGATTCCACAATGACTCGGGGCTTTTTTACTTCGACTAGTCTGCTTCAGGGTGATCTTTAGCGTTATCTTCAGCGTTACCTTCTGTGCCTACATCTTCGGCAGCATCAGCATCAAGGATGTCTTCACCATTCTTCAGAATTTCTGGTTCACGATCAAGGCCGACCAGTCTTTGTATCGTCGCATCGGCTTCTTCTATGCCGATACGTTTCAAGGCCGAGAATAATTGGATGGTGAACGGGAACAAAGGACCTTCATTATCGACGTACTGAGATAACACTTCTTTGGCCTGGCGCAAGGCAGTCGTACATTCGCTGCGGTTTAATTTGTCAGCTTTAGTCAAAATGCAATGAATTGGCCGACCGGTCGGTGCAAACCATTCCAACATCTGGATATCCAAATCAGTAAATGGACGACGGGCGTCCATGATCAGCACTAACGCCGCTAGTTGGGTTCTTCGTTGTACATACGCCCCAAGCAGTTGATTCCAGTGTTGTTTTGCTGCACCAGGCACTTCGGCGTAGCCATAACCAGGCAAATCGACGATCAGAGCGCGAATCTCATCGACCCGCGTTTCATCTTTGCGGTGCTGGCCAACATGAGCGCCACCAATCGAAAAATAGTTAATATGCTGCGTTCGACCAGGAGTCTTTGACGCAAAACAAAGTTTCTTTTGATTACATAGGGTATTAATGGCAGTCGATTTGCCAGCGTTAGATCGGCCGGCGAATGCGATTTCCGGTACGTGGGTGCGCGGTAGATCACGTAAATGATTTACCGTAGTAAAGAAGCGGGCTTGCCAAAGGATAGACATAGAGGAAAGGAAAGATTGAAAAATGCAACAGTCAGCGGTAAAAACGCTTAAAAGCTATTGTACAATAAGGGGTTAGATATGGGCAGAAGTAAACAAGTCCAGTCCTACTCTGGATATCAATACCGGTTTGAGTTACCTCAAGCCACATTAGTAGCTACGTGTCGCCATCAGGGCCGATTTCTATTATTTAGTCTCAGGGTGTATGAATGAACCGTGCTTTCTTACCAGTTTTGAAATCCATTAGCATCGCTATTCTGGCGATGTCTTCTATTGCTTCCGTGGCTTATGCCAATGAAGGAGCCAAGTCAGCCAAAGCAGATCCAGCTAAAGGCGAGGCTTTGTTTACCAACGGCGATGCGGCGCGCGGGATTGTTGCCTGCGTCTCTTGCCATGGGGAACATGGTAATTCGACCATTTCGGTCAATCCAAAGTTGTCAGCCCAGAATGAAGCGTATATTGCCAAGCAATTACATGACTTTACGGGTGCAGACCGCAATAATCCGGTGATGACGACGTTTGCTAAAGCCATGACGCCAGAAGATATGAAAAATCTGGCTGCCTATTTGTCTTTGCAAAAATCGACCTCTGGCGCGGCGAAAAATAAAGATATCGTCGAACTTGGCAAGCAAATTTATCGTGGCGGTATCGCTGAGAAAAACGTTCCAGCCTGTGCTGGTTGTCATGGCCCGAGTGGTGCTGGTATTCCTGCGCAATTCCCACGTATTGCTGGACAACATCAGGATTATACCATTGCTCAGTTGACCAATTTCCGCACGGGTGCACGCAAAAACAGCGCGCAAATGATGACCATCGGCAAAAAAATGTCTGATGATGAGATGAAAGCCGTTGCAGATTACGTTGCTGGATTGAAATAAATATAAATTCGGACTATTGCCTCTTTCGTTCGCTTTAATTCTGCGATTGCAGTTATTGCATTAATGGCAATAACTGCAATCAGAGCAACAGCTCCGGCAGCTGCCACAGTTGCTGCAGAACGGGAAGTACGAGGCTAGCCTTTATTTTGAAATACATTATGGAGGGGGTGGCGAATTGCCATCCCCTTTTTTTCAGGTTTTTCTCGGAGCAGTATGGATAATAAGATCGATGCCGAACTGGCGACTACCACCGCCGGCATACACATCAACACTCGCAAAGTTTGGTTGGCAGACGCCATAGAATTGCTGTCGTCGATGCGGTTTGCGATTAGTTTGCTTGTGATGATAGCGATCGGCGCAATTATCGGCACGATTGTGAAGCAGAATGAGCCGATACCAAATTACATCAATCAATTTGGACCGTTTTGGTTTGAAGTTTTTGGAAAATTTTCTTTGTACTCAGTTTATTCGGCATGGTGGTTCATGCTTCTCGTGGGCATATTGGTTGTATCAACCTCGTTGTGCATCATTAGAAATACGCCAAAAATGCTGAAAGATATGCGCAGTTGGCGTGAAAATGTACGTGAACAATCGTTGCGTAACTTTCGTCACAAAGCCGAATGGCATTCCAGTGGTGCTCGAAGCATATTGACTAATGGCTTGACAGATCATCTCGCACGCGTTGGTTATCGTTTTAAAGTCGTAGAAAAGGACGGGGGGACTCTGATTGCTGCAAAGCAGGGCGCCGCAAATAAATGGGGATATATTTTTGCGCATAGTGCAATAGTTATTATTGTCATTGGCGCAATGCTTGACTCTGAAATGCCAATTCATTTTCAGCAATGGTTCATGGGTAAAGTCCCCTTTGACGGAAATGGCATCATCGCCAATATTCCTGAAAAGCATCGCTTGCCTCTCGCTAACCCCACTTTCCGTGGTAACACCATGATTCCGGAAGGAGCGAGCAGCGATACCGCAATTATTCCGCAACAGACCGGCGTTTTTATTCAGGATTTGCCGTTCACCATCCGCTTGAAAAAATTTACCATTGATTTTTATAGCACTGGCATGCCGAAGCTCTTTGCCAGCGATGTTGAGATTATCGATCACGAGACCGGAAAATCTTTTTCTTCGACGATTAAAGTCAATCAGCCGCTGATTTACAAAGGCATTGCGGTGTACCAGTCCAGCTTTGAAGACGGTGGTAGCCGACTCAAATTAAGCGCTTTTCCTATGACTGGCGCGCAGCAAAAGCCGTTTGAAATCGCTGGTGAGGTGGGAAGTACAACCGCATTGGCAGGTTCTATATCTGGTCAAAATAATAATGATATGACAATTGAATGGTCAGGCTTCAGACCATTTAACGTCGAGAATATGGCCCGTAATGGTGCTGACGTGCGTGCCGCCAATGCAAAGCAAACCTTTAATGAACAATTCAGTACCGATCTGAACAAGCATTTAGGTTCAGCCGGTAAGAATGCGAATAACAAAGATTTGAAAAATGTCGGCCCCAGCGTGCAATACAAATTGCGCGACAAAACCGGCCAAGCGCGTGAATTTAGCAACTACATGCAATCAACGTTGGTCGACGGCGATTACATGTTCCTCGCTGGCACGCGTGATTCACCTGCCGATCAGTTCCGTTACCTGCGCATTCCCGCCGACGATAACGATAGCGTCAATGAGTGGATGCGTTTGCGTGCCGCCATGAATAATCCCGTTCTGCGTGAAGCAGCGGCACAACGATATGCGGCACGGGCGATGTCATCGTCATTGCCCAATGCAAAACAACTACAAGCCCAGTTAGCGGAGTCTGCGAAGAAGAGTTTGAACATCTTCGTTGGTGATAGTAAACAAGCAGGGTTTGTCGCCATCTCTCACTTTTTAGAACAAATTCCTGCTGCCGATCAAGCGAAAGCGGCGGATGTGTTTATGAAAATTTTGAACGGTAGCATGTGGGATTTATGGCAACTGGCACGTGCTCAAGACGGTTTGCCAGAGCTGGAATTAGATGAAAAGCACGCCCGTTTCCTGCAATTAGCGACCGGCGCGATGTCTGACGCTTATTTCTACGGTGCACCAGTTTATTTGCAACTGAAAAATTTTGAAGAGGTCAAAGCGTCAGTGTTGCAAGTGACTCGCTCGCCTGGCAAAAAAGTGGTCTACCTCGGTTGCTTGTTGTTGGTACTTGGTGTTTTTTCCATGTTCTATATTCGCGAACGCCGCTTATGGATCTGGCTCAAGGACGATGGCGACGGAACGGCTATACTGATGGCCTTGAGCTCGCAGCGCAAAACGCTGGATTTTGAGAAAGAATTTGAGCAGTTAAAAATACAGTTAGGTCAAATCGTCAATCTCGGGCATGCTTGAGAGCGATTTTCGCATTTAGCTTACACTGACAATCCGGATAGGTTGTTTGAGGATATAAAATGGAAATGACACAAAACTACACACCTTATCAGGGCTTTTTAAAGCGACTGACGGTGCTTGACTGGCTCTATGCCGTCGCCTTGTGCATGGCGTCGTTGTTTGCGCTGAGCCGTTTTGGCGGCTTTATGGATGCCTATGAAAAAGGTGTTCTGCTGCTGGCAGCTCCCACTTTTGCCTGGTTAGGCTGGCATTGGAAACCAGTGCGTTGGTTAATTCCAGTACTTGCTTTGTTCAGTCTTTTCGCGATACACCTGTATGCTGGTTCGTTAGACATGGCGAATCAGAAGTTTTTCCTGAAATATTTACTTTCCAGCCAGTCAGCGATTTTGTGGATGGGAACACTGTTCTTTTTGTCGACGCTGTTTTATTGGGGGGGATTGATCGCGCGTTCTAATTTTGGCTCCTCAGTCGGTTCGGTTCTGTGCTGGGCAGCGGTCATTATGGGCTTTACCGGTATGCTGGTGCGTTGGTATGAATCGTATCTGGTGGGGATGGATGTTGGTCATATTCCGGTGTCGAATTTGTACGAAGTGTTCATTCTGTTTTCAATGATCACGGCCTTGTTTTATTTGTACTACGAACAACAATATGCAACATTGCAGTTGGGACCTTTTGTCTTATTGGTGATTTCTGCAGCGGTTGGCTTTTTGCTTTGGTACACCGTTAGTCGTGATGCCGCTGACATTCAGCCCTTGGTGCCAGCGCTGCAAAGTTGGTGGATGAAGATTCATGTACCAGCGAATTTTATTGGCTATGGTACGTTTTCTTTGGCATCAATGGTTGCATGGGCATACCTTTTGAAGTACGAGAAAGCAAAAGTCTTATGGATTGTGCTCGTGGTTGTACCGCTTTCTATTACCGCAATAGCATGGTTTTTTGCTTTTGTTCTTAACGTATCTCCGGTTGTAAATGCGGCAATTCTTTCTGCGACAAAATTTGTTGTGCCTTTGGTTTGTGTTTTTGGGCTGACAACCATAATCAGAAATCGGATTATCGACAGATTGCCTGATTCTGATCTGCTGGAAGACGTGATGTACAAAGCGATTGCGGTCGGTTTTGCTTTCTTTACGATCGCCACCATTCTTGGCGCTTTATGGGCAGCAGAAGCCTGGGGTGGTTACTGGTCCTGGGACCCGAAAGAAACCTGGGCGCTGATCGTCTGGCTAAACTATGCTGCATGGTTACATATGCGCTTGATGAAGGGTTTGCGCGGGCAAGCGGCTGCGTGGTGGGCGTTGGTCGGTTTGCTGGTTACAACTTTTGCTTTCCTTGGCGTGAATATGTTCTTGTCCGGCTTGCATTCGTATGGAACTTTATAAGTTGACTTGACTTAAATCTTCAATTTTTTTGAGCACAGAGACGCAAAACCATGGTGAAAAATAAATGGTTTCTACGTCTCTTTGCCTATTTGCTTGTTGCAAAAACGAAATATTTTTCAAATACTCTCTGAAAATGTAAGCTTCAGCAGAATTCTCCGACTCATGAGAAACTAAGTGGCAAAACGGTGATCTGAAACAACATCGCTTTGCTAGGCATCTCAACCACGGAGTCCACTATGCTGATTAAAATTCGTCCTGACGGCACCGATCTGCCGCTTTCCTCAGAAATCACCCCCCGTGCCGTGTTTGAGTCGCGCCGTGACTTTATCCGGCAACTTGCGGTTGGCTCAATTGCAGGCAGCACTTTGTATGAAATGGCAAACCGCGAAGCATTCGCGCAAACTGCTGGCGCACAAAAATTAGCGGCTGCTGCTAATCCTGCCTATGCGCTGCTAACGGAAAAAAAGACGCCCTACAAAGATGCCACGACCTACAATAATTTTTATGAATTTGGTACCGATAAGTCAGAGCCCGCACTGAATGCGGGCACCTTAAAGACGCGCCCATGGACGGTGACGATTGAAGGTGAAGTCAAAAAGCCAATTACGCTCGATATCGACAGCCTGATCAAATTAGCACCTTTAGAAGAACGTATTTATCGGATGCGCTGCGTAGAAGGCTGGTCGATGGTGATACCGTGGATAGGTTATTCTTTATCGAATCTGATTAAAAAAGTTGAGCCGACCAGTAGCGCCCGTTATATCGAATTTATCACCCTGGATGATAAAAAACAGATGCCAGGTTTGCGCAGTCCGGTGCTCGAATGGCCGTACGTCGAAGGCTTGCGTCTGGATGAAGCAAATCACCCATTGGCTCTGCTGACCTTTGGCATGTACGGCGAGGTATTGCCAAATCAAAATGGGGCGCCAGTTCGAATCGCTTTGCCTTGGAAATATGGTTTTAAATCGGCCAAATCCATCGTTAAAATCCGCTTTGTTAAAGATCAGCCACGCACCGCATGGAACATCACGGCACCGCATGAATATGGGTTCTATTCCAACGTCAATCCAGACGTCGATCATCCACGTTGGTCACAGGCGACAGAACGTCGTATTGGCGAAGATGGCTTGTTTGCCCGTAAGCGTAAAACCCTGATGTTCAATGGCTATAGCGACGTCGCTTCTTTGTATGCTGGCATGGATTTGAAGAAGTTTTTTTAATATGGCACTCTCGCAAAAACTAGTTTCTAGCGTGAAAGGCATCATTTTTTTACTGGCTCTGCTGCCATTTTTTCGCTTGGTGGCGTTCACCATTTTGGATAAGCTCGGCGCCAATCCTGTCGAGTTTATTACGCGCAATACAGGCGACTGGACCTTGTACTTTTTGTGTATCGCCTTGGCCGTCACACCCGTACGTAGACTATTGAATTGGCCGTGGTTGCTGAAACTACGCCGTATGTTGGGCTTATACGGTTTCTTCTATGCGAGCCTACATTTTCTGACATTTTTGTGGTTTGACCATTTTTTTGACTTGCAGGAAATGTGGAAAGACGTCCTGAAACGTCCTTTTATCACCGTAGGCTTCATTGCCTTTGTCGGTTTAATACCACTCGCGCTGACCAGCACCAATGGCATGATCAAGCGACTGGGTGGCAAGCGTTGGCAGTTCTTGCATAAACTGGTGTACGTCATTGTGCCCCTGGGTGTATTGCATTATTACTGGATGAAATCTGGTAAGCATGATTTGACCCAACCACTGATATTCGCGGCACTGGTTGCGACGTTACTATTGGCTCGCGTTTGGTGGCGCTGGTCGTCAAGGCTTCAAAATAAGGCTAATGCCTGATGCAATGAGGCGGTGCGCAAAAATGCTGCACTGCTTTTGCTTCGCGTAAAATTAGGCGGCATAATGTTTAGCTCTCAATTTATCCAGCCCGAGACGCTGTACAAGTATGACGACAAATCAATTACAAAAAGAACAAATGGAGACCTTCACGCAGCACAGTGCCCTTTGGGTGTTAAACCTGATTGGTTGGAAGGTGAATTTCAAAAGCTTACCCGGTCCGCTAGGGGTGATCATTGTTTATCCGCACACATCTAACTGGGATTTTGCTATTGGCATCCTGGCCAAATTAGCGATAGGTTTGCCGTTTCATTTTATTGCCAAATCTAGTTTGTTTGAAGGCATTACCGGGGCGACCATTGGCCGTATCGTCCGAAAACTTGGGGGCGAACCCGTCGAGCGTGGCGTATCGACAGGTGCTATTTCCAGACTAGCAGAAAAAATTAACCGCTCGAATTGGTATTGGATGGCCATTGCGCCGGAGGGCACACGTAGCCTGCGAGCACATTGGCGTAGCGGGTTTTATCACATTGCATTAGCGGCGAAGGTACCGTTAGGCTGTGCGTACTTTGATTTTTCCCGTAAAGAAGTGAGTCTGGTCGATTATCTGGAACTCAGCGGCGATAGTGCTACGGATCTGCAAAAAATCCGCGAAATTTATGCTGGCGTACAAGGCTGCCGACCAGCACTTGCGGGACCGATACAATTCCGTGAAGAATAAAAAAGGGGAGTATCTGTAAAACTAAGCCGATCGTCATTATGAGTACTTGGTTAATTTAAAATACTCCTGCCCAGTATTATTTCTTTTCTGGTATGGCAGAGGTGTTTTGAGTGTCAGGGCTAGCACTTGTGATGGGCTTGGTGTCTGTCGAATTGGTCGTTGGCTTTGAGACCGGCAATTCGTTGGTCAACGATCTATTTGGCAGATACAACGGCCCGCGGGCACCGCACCCGGTCAGTAGCATTGTCAGAGAAGTACAAAAAACCAGAGAAGAAATGAGAGGTCGCATCTTGTATTTGTGTAACACGGTTAGAATGGTGTTTTAAGTGTGAATCAACGCAAGGGAGTGTAGCATGACCGAATCGGAATTCCTGATAATGGCGGAGTCCTGCCTGACGCAGGTGGAAGAAATATTTGAAAAAGCCTTCGACAATGATGAGTTGGATGTTGAATGTAGCCGTAGCGGCAATGTATTGACCATTGAATTTGTAAATAATGGTTCAAAAATGATCGTCAACAGTCAGGCGCCTATGCAAGAAATGTGGCTGGCGGCACGTAGCGGTGGCTTTCATTACAAACACGATGGGCAACATTGGCTCAACACCCGCGACGGTTCAGAATTATTTGCGACGTTAAGCAGGCTGGGAAAAGAGCAAGGTCAGTGAGTGGTTTGCAGGGCAGGTACAACCCGGAAAGTTAGGGCGAAAATCGAATCGAATAATGTTGTTGATTCATCGCGGTAAAAACACAAAAAAGGCAATTTTTTAGATTGCCTTTTTTATTATGCAGATTCGTTCTAATTCGTTTCTTCAATCACCGACGGTGAGTTTAAATCCGTGACCGCCGTTCCCGGTGGGTTTTCAGCATAATAAAAATCGCCGTTTGCTGAAATAATGCCATTCGGCACAGGTCGCTCTTCCATAGGCAAATCTTTCAACGCCTTTTGCATGTAGCCTATCCAGATTGGTAAAGCCAGGCCGCCACCCGTTTCCCGGTTACCTAAGTTTCTAGGCTGGTCAAAACCAATCCACGCGATCCCAACTAATTTTGACTGATAGCCAGCAAACCAGGCGTCAAATGAGTCATTGGTCGTTCCGGTTTTGCCTGCCAGATCCGTTCGTTTCAACACCATCGCTTTCGCTGCGGTACCAAAACGCACGACGTCTTTGAGCATGCTGTCGACCAAAAATGCATTGCGCTCATCAATGACTCGATTGGCTTCATCGCCAGCTTGATCCGGTTTGGCTTGGACCAAAATAGCGCCGTTGTTATCGGTAATTTTTTTGATCAGATAAGGATTGATCTTATATCCACCGTTGGCAAATACGGCATAGGCACCTGCCATTTGCAGTGGTGTGACTGCACCTGCACCCAGCGCCAATGTCAAATACGGTGGATTTTTCTCCGGAGAGAATCCAAAACGCGTCGTGTATTCTTGCCCATATTTGGCGCCGATGCGATGCAAAATACGAATCGAAATCATATTTTTCGATTTAGTCAGACCTTTGCGCATTGTCATCGGGCCTTCGTATTTGCCATCGTAGTTTTTCGGCTCCCAAGCTTGCCCCCCAGTCTGGCCAGCATCAAAACTAATAGGCGCATCATCGATAATAGTGGCTGGCGATAAACCTTTTTCTAACGAGGCCGAATAAATAAATGGTTTAAAGCTGGAACCCGGCTGGCGCCATGCCTGTGTGACGTGATTAAATTTATTCAGGTTGTAATCAAACCCGCCAACGAGCGCTTTAATCGCACCATCATTGGTGTCTGCGGCAACAAATGCCGATTGCACCTCTGGCATTTGCGTTATTGACCAATTTTTGCCTTCTTGCATGACGCGTATCACTGCACCTCTTTGGATACGTTTGTTGGCCGGTACTTTGCTGGTCAGACCGCTGGCTGCAAAACTAATGCCGGCTTCATCAATCGTAATTTCTTCGCCATCAGCCAATACTGCACGAACCGATTTGGGTGTTGCATCTAAAACCATAGCCACTTGCAAATCATCGCTATTGCTGTGCTCAGCCAAGGCTTTTTCAATCGCATCGTCGGCAGCTTCTTTGCCCTCGGGAATCGTGATAATTGCCTCAGGGCCCCTATAACCATGCCGCTTTTCATAGTCCATGACACCGCGCCTGAGCGATAGATAGGCTGCGTCCTGATCGGCTTTTGTAATGGTGGTGTAGACATTCAGGCCACGGGTATAAGTGTCTTCTTTGAATTGCTCGTAGACTAATTGACGGGCCATTTCTGCGACATATTCGGCGTGGATACCAAATTCACTGCTATCCGTCTTGGTCGTAATCACTTCGGCTTTTGCCTGCGCGTATTGGGCGTCACTAATATATTTGAGATCGTGCATCCGCAACAGAATATATTGTTGACGCACTGCAGCACGTTGTGGATTGGCGACTGGATTGTAGGCAGATGGGGCTTTCGGCAGACCAGCCAGCATCGCCGCTTCGGCAATGGTGAGGTCTTTGATATCTTTACCAAAGTAGATTTGCGCTGCAGACGCAAAGCCATAAGCACGTTGACCCAGATAAATCTGATTCATGTAGACTTCCAAAATCTGATCCTTGGTCAGATTTTGTTCAATTTTCCATGCCAGTAATATTTCGTATATCTTTCTTTTAAACGTCTGTTCGCTCGAAAGAAAAAAATTACGTGCAACTTGCTGGGTAATGGTCGATGCACCTTGTTTAGCGCCTCCAGCCAGGTTGTGAAGTGCCGCACGGGCAATGCCCAGATAATCGACGCCGCCATGTTCGTAAAAACGGTCGTCTTCAATGGCCAATACGGCCTTTTTCATGATGTCTGGTATCTGATCAAAACGGACAACATTGCGCCGCTCTTCTCCAAACTCACCAATTAGTACATTGTCTGCCGAAAAAATACGCAAAGGCATCTTCGGCTTGTAGCTGGTAATCGAATCAAGCTCTGGCAAATTGGGATAAGCCAAGGTCAATGCAAAAACGATGATGAGTGCAATAGCAACGCCACATCCAGCGGCTAAGCCAAGAGTGCCGAGCAAGATGCGCTGAGCAATACTGCGCTTTGCAGGGGGCTTTTGTTGTTTTTCTTGCGGGGTTGAAAGTTCTTTGTCTGACATGAGTTTGTTGTGTGGCATTCGCAAACCGCATTATAACGGTTGTCGCCCAACGCACCTTTGAAACTGTGGTGGAGGCGCGCCAATCACGGCCAAATTATGCTGCGAGTGGAAATTTGGCAACGTATTACTTCGCTGCTCCGAGGAAAGTCCTTTACCATTATGGGCTATATTGCTACGATTTCATGTAAGCTTGGATAATTGTTTCGTAAATTACGGTTTTTAAAGAGATTTTTCCATTGCACCAGGTTTCGGCATCTTGCTTTGTTTCAATTTGTAAAAAGAGCACATTAATGTGTTCATGAGGGGATATTCTTGGATTTAAATCTTGCTTCACTGCTTGGCAGAAAAAATCCGCCTCTGATTGGGTTGGATATCAGTTCGTTCGACATCAAACTGGTCGAATTATCTGAAGGCAGCAATAAAGCGTACCGTTTGGAACGCTATGCTTCCGAGCCACTGCCTAAAGGCGCGATTCAGGATGGCAATATAGAAAATATCGAGCAAGTTTCCGATGCAATACGTAAATTGTTAAAAAAGAGTAGTGCAAATAGTAAAAATGTCGCCTTGGCTATGCCAGCCGCAGCGGTCATCACAAAAAAAATACTGTTATCGGCAGCGTTGAGTGATCAGGCTTTGGAAGTTCAGGTGGAGTCTGAAGCGAGTCAATACATTCCGTTTTCGATGGACGAGGTAAGTTTGGATTTTTGCGTTATAGGAACTGCTGCCAATGAAGAAGATGTCGAGGTTATGTTGGCCGCATCTCGCAAAGAAAAAATTGAAGACCGTGTCGCGGTAGCGCAAGCTGCAGGTTTGCAGGCAAAAGTCATGGATGTCGAGTCTTATGCCGCACGTGCTTCGATGCTGCGCTTAATCGAAAAGCAACCCAATGAAGGGCGTGATCAGATTTACGCGGTTTTTCAAATAGGCGCGAAACGCACTTATATTTACATCTTACTGAATGGTGAGGTAGTCTACGAGCGCGAACAGCAGTTTGGTGGCAGTCAATTAACCCAGGATATCGTTCGCAATTACGGCTTGTCGCAAGAAGAAGCGGAACTAAAAAAGAAATCCGGTGATTTGCCAGATAGTTACGAAATGGAATTACTAGAACCATTTTTGGAAAACGCAGCGCTTGAAGTCACCAGAGCCATTCAGTTTTTCTTTACATCGACCCCATATACGCGCGTTGATCAGATATTTTTGACCGGAGGATGTGCGGTTGTTACTGGCTTAGTCGATATCGTCGCAGAGAGAACTAAAATTTCTACCGCAGTCGTAAGTCCCTTTAAAGGCATGGAATTGGCCCCTGGTGTAAATGAACGGACTTTACGTAACGATGCTCCCGCTTATGCAATTGCATGTGGCCTTGCTTTGCGGAGATTTGACTGATGATAAAAATCAATCTACTTCCGCATCGTGAAGAAAAGCGGAAACAGCAAGTTAAGGACTTCTATTCGCTGCTATTGTTATCCGCGGTTGTTGGTGCGTTGATTGCGATTGTTGTAGGCGCAATTAACCAGAGCGAAATTTCAGTGCAGTCTGATCGCGTCAATTTCATCAAAAAAGAAAACGTCAAATTAGACGAGAAGATTAAAGAAATTGTCGATTTGAAACAGGAAATCGATGCATTGAAAGCGCGTCAGCAAGCCGTAGAAGATTTACAGGGCGACCGTAATCAGCCGGTCTTTTTGCTGAGTGAACTGGTGAAATACACGCCAGAAGGCGTGTATTTAGAGTCATTAAAGCAAGAAGTCCAAAAAGTGACGGTGATTGGTTACGCCCAGTCTCAGGAGCGCGTTGCTGATTACATACGTAATTTGAGTGGCAAGTCGGAGTGGATGTATCAACCAAATCTGATTGATATTCACTCTGCTGGAATTGGTCAGGGTCGGGACGCCAAAAAAGTCTACGAATTCACCATCAATGTTGCGATAAAACGCCCTCGGGAAAAAGACGAGTCCGCATCCAGTGCCGCGGCAAATGTTGAAGCCGATAAGAATCGTGCAACCCCTGGTCAATAAGTTAAGAGAATTGGAAGGTCAGGAATGGCAATTAATGTGAAAGAGCTAATTGACGATGTGGGCTCGCAGTTTCGTGATCTAAACGGCTTGCACCCTGGACTCTGGCCGTTAATCCCGCGTTTGACAGCAGGTGCGGTAGTTTTATTAGTCGTTGTATTGTTGAGCTGGTTTTTCTACTGGGATGGCCAAAACGAAGAAATTAACCAGAAAAAACAAGAAGAAGTAAAGCTAAAACAAGATTATCGTGATAAGTTGCATCAAGCGATTAATCTGGATGCTCTGAAAGACCAACGTGTCTTAGTTCAGCAATATGTTGCGGCGATGGAGCGCCAACTTCCAAGTAAAGCAGAGATGGGGGCATTATTGTCCGACATTAACCAAGCTGGTGCCGGCCGGGGTTTAGTGTTTAACTCCTTTAAACCGGGTGTCGTAACTATTAAAGATTATTACGCTGAATTGCCAATCGATATTAAATTGACTGGTAACTACCATGATCTAGGCGAATTTGTTGCTGATATCGCAATGTTGCCACGGATTGTCACATTGAATAACTTATCGATCTCTAGCAATACAAAAGACAGCATGTTGACCTTGGACGTGGTTGCTAAGACGTTTCGTTATCTTGATAAAGATGAAGTCACAGCTCAGGAAAACTTGAAAAAGGCTGCCAAAAAATGATGTTCAATAAGCTTAAATTTTTATTGATCTTGCTCGCTACAAGCCTGTTAAGCGCTTGTGGTGACAATGGTTCAAGCGAGTTGACCGAATGGATGGCGAATGTCAAAAAAGAAACCAAATTATCCATTCCCAAATTGACCCCGCCTAAAGTATTTGTACCTGTGGCTTATACCGGCAAAGACGAGTTGGATCCTTTTAATTCTTCAAAACTACTGGCCGTTTTAGCACGCATGAAATCCGATTCAACCCACGGCCCTGATATGGATAGAAGGAAAGAGGCCTTGGAGGCGTTTCCTTTGGATTCGCTCAAAATGGTCGGCACGATAGAGAAATCCGGCTTGAAGCAAGCATTGGTGCAGGCAGACAAAACCGTCTATCAAGCAAGGATTGGTGGATATATCGGGCAAAATTTTGGATTAATTACAGGTATCGCTGACGACGGAGTAGAAATAAAGGAAACCGTGCAGGATGCTGCTGGAGAGTGGGTTGAACGTAAAGTTAAGCTTGAGTTGCAGGAGAGTCAAAAATGAATGCGTTGATAAATAAAAGTAAAAGGGGCGCTATGTTGGTAAGAGCTTTTATGCTGCTACTTGTCGGAATAAGTCAGTTGGCGTTTGCGCAGTCAAATAGCATTGAGTCTGTTGAAGCCAATCAACAGGGTGCTAATATCATTGTAAAAATAGCGATGAAAAAACCACTGGCAAAATTGCCTGTCGGATTTTCTATTGCCAGCCCTGCGCGTATTGCATTGGACTTTGCGGACGTTTCTAATGGTACCGGTAAAACGTCGATAGATATTAATACGGGCGACTTGAGAACTGTCACGCTGGTCGAAGCGACGGGCCGCTCAAGGATGATTTTTAACCTCAATAAGCCACTTAACTATGCAACGGTGATGGAAGGAAAATACCTGGTTGTGACGATTGATGGTTCAGGCGGAGTCGCCACTGCCGCAAATTCACAAGGATTGCCTGTCAATAGTGACGCCCCGTTGCTCTCCACGAAACCTATGCTGCATGACATCGATTTCCGTCGCGGGGTTGGTGGTGAGGGTCGCGTTGTGGTTGACCTACCTTTAAATCAAGTTGCTGTGGACGTGCGTCAACAAGGGCAAAAGATTTACGTCACCTTTCTCAAAGTTGGTTTGCCTGATGTATTGCGTAGACGGTTAGATGTCGCTGATTTTGGCTCGCCTGTTCAAATTGTGACAACCACACCATCGGGTGAAAACGTCCAAATGGTGATTGAGCCTAAGGGATTATGGGAACAAAGCTCATATCAAAGTGACACACAATTTGTGTTAGAAGTGAAGCCAATCAAAGAAGATCCCAACAAGCTAACCCAAGGTACACAAGGTTATCGTGGTGAACGATTGTCTTTTAATTTCCAAAATATTGAAGTACGCGCCATTCTCCAAATTATCGCCGAAGTCAGTGGCTTAAATGTGATCGCCAGCGATACCGTTACGGGTACCATTACGTTGCGCCTGAAAGACGTCCCATGGGATCAAGCTTTAGATAATATTATGCAAATCAAGGGACTTGATATGCGTAAAAATGGCAATGTCATATGGGTTGCCCCAAAAGATGAATTGCTGACTAAAGAGAAACTGGAGCTCGAGCAAAAAGCGCAAATTGCCGATCTGGAACCCCTTAAAACCGAATCGTTCCAGCTCAACTACCAAAAAGCAGAAGCATTTAAGCTGGTATTTGGTGCTGATGGTACGACCACAAATCGACTCCTATCTAAACGCGGAAGTGCGGTCATCGAGCCTCGCACAAACCAATTATTTATCACTGATATCCCCTCTAAAATCGAAGAAGTCCGCAAACTCATATTGAAGACCGATATCGCCTCTAAACAAGTGATGATCGAAGCGCGGATTGTAGAGGCAGATGATAGTTTTAGTAAGAATCTAGGCGTGAGGCTGGGATTCACCGACTTGCGTGGAATTAACGGTGGAACACCTGGGTATCAAGTAAGTGGTAATCAAAGTGTTGCGTTCACGGGTAGTATGCAAGGTGTTGCAGAACAAACCTTGCAAACATCGACGAGCAGTAGTGCCTTGGCAAATTCCCAATTTGTAAATTTGCCAGCGGCGAGTATTGGTGGCTTAAATCCAGGAAGTTTAGCTGTCAGCTTGTTCTCATCTGCAGCGAATCGCTTTTTGAATTTGGAATTGTCAGCACTAGAAGCTGACGGTAAAGGCAAAGTTATTTCTAGTCCTCGCGTCGTCACCGCAGATCAGTTAAAAGCGTTGATTGAGCAAGGTACGGAATTACCGTATCAGGTAGCCACCGCGAGCGGTGCTACGTCGATTGCATTTAGAAAAGCAACGATGCGCCTTGAAGTAACACCGCAGATTACGCCCGATGGAAATATCATTCTTGATGTTGAAGTACATAAAGATAGTGTAGGCCAATCGACATCATCGGGCTTAGCAATTGACACCAAAGAAGTAAAAACGATGGTTTTAGTGGAAAATGGCGGTACTGTCGTATTGGGTGGTATTTACCAACAAACTGAAGCGGACAGCGTGACTAAAGTTCCGTTCTTTGGAGATTTGCCTCTGCTTGGAAACTTGTTTAAAACAACAGGTAAAAATAATAAAAAAACAGAGCTGCTTATCTTTATTACGCCGAAAATTATGACTGACCGTTTAGGCTTAAAGTAAGCACAAGCTTACAGCCTGATCACTTTGGATTCTATTTTGGATTCTATTTTTGGATTCTATTAATTAAATGCTTTCGCTCAACTACAGGTGTTACATGACTCGCTTCCTCCGGATCTTTTCTGGCTTATTCCTACTAGTACTCATGTCGGCTTGTGGCGGCGGGGGTGGTTCCCCTGGCGCTAGCGGTACGAAGGTCCCTCTTTTTACTAGTTCGGCTGCGGCCGTTAATATTTTACCGGGGCAGACTCAGACTTATACAATTGGTGGTGGTGTGCCGGGGTACACTGCGACCAGTACCAATGCTGCATTGGTGGTGAGTGTATCGGGAACGACTTTAACAATTTCAGCGTCGGTTACTACTTCAGGCTCATATACCGTGACTGTGACGGATTATGCGGGAACACATGTCAGTATTGCCGTCACAGTAGGAACTGGCGCTACGTTAAAAACATCCGCGGCTACTAATGTCAGCCTGCTAATCGGCGCCCAATCAGCGACTTACGGAATTATAGGGGGGAGTGGTCTTTATACCGTGGTTAGCAACAATCCAGCTGTTGCAAATATCCTCTTCAATCCGAATGCGGGTACATTCATTATCAGCGGTGTGAATGCGGGGACTGCAACCGTAACCGTAACTGATTCCATTGGTGGACAGGTTAACATCACGGTCACCGTAGGTACTGGCGCAACGTTGTTTACCTCTGCGCCAACTTTAGTCAACCTAAACGTCGGCGCCTTATCATCTGTCTACACAATTGGCGGTGGTACAGGTAGCTATACGGTTAGCAGTGGATCGAGCAACGTTCAGGTCAACTATGCTGGTGGTAATGCTTTCACCTTGCTTGGTGTGTCAGCCACATCATCCACTGCAACGGTGAATGTGACGGATACAGCCGGTGCATCGGTGATCATTACGGTCAAAGTAGGTACAAATTCGAGCTTATTTACTAACGCTCCATTTAGTATTAATGTCGGGCTCGCATCCACGTCCTCGTCGTTCCAGATCGGTGGTGGTAGCGGCAGTTACTTCGTTTCATCGAGCAATTCCAGCGTGGCGACAGCCAACCTCACGCCTGGGGTAAATTCCGCACAATTTACCGTGACCGGCATTGCCACCGGTACTGCGGTAATTACAGTATCGGATACTTTAGGTGCAACTACTCAGGTCACTGTCTCTGTAGGAACGGCTGCCGGTACGTTGTCGACATCCGCTTCAAATAGCATCAGTGTCGCGGTCGGTGGATCATCGGCGTATAGAGTTCAAGGCGGCACGGCACCTTATGCAGTTGGTAGCAGTAATAATAGTGTTGCCAGCGCGACGATCGTTGGTGGTAATTTGACTATCACCGGTAACGCCGTAGGTCAGGCGAATGTCACTGTGCTTGATTCATCGACGCAATCCGTCTCGATTGCAGTTCAGGTCGGATCTGCTGCAAAATTATTTACCACAGCGCCAAGTGCGATTACTTTGGGCACGAATACTGTTTCTTCTACGTTTATCATCGGTGGCGGTAGTCAAGTCTATTCGGCAAGTAGTGCGAACAGTAGCGTTGCATACCCAAGCGTAAGCGGTAATTCGTTCATCATCACGGGGGCGGCATCTGGTTCTACCACCATCTATATTACTGATACGAATGGTACGACGGTGACTATTGGCGTGACAGTAACGGGATCATCGACGACACCGTTATTTACAACTGCACCAGCTGCAATAACTCTTTCCGTGACCGGCAGTGCTACCTACTCCATCAATGGCGGCACCGCTCCTTATACCGCTGTGACCAGTAATCCATCGGTCCTGACGTCAGTTGTGAATGGCACGAGTTTCCAGTTGACAGGAAATTCGTCTGGGTCTGCAACGGTGACGATTAAAGATGCAGTCGGTGGTTCTTTGACACCAATCGCAGTGACTATCTCTGGAGGTACGTCGAATGCGTTATACACGACCGCACCGCCAACCGTACAAATTGGAATTGGTAGCAGTAACGCTCCTCAGTACCAAATCAACGGTGGTGTTCCAGGGTACAGTGTTGTGAGTAGTTCAACGGCAGTTGCTACCGTAGCATTGAGTGGAACTACATTTACAGTCACAGGTGTTTCTGCGGGAACGGCCAATATTGTGGTGACTGACTCAACGGGCAAGTCCGTTACCATTTCTGTGACCGTTGGTAGCAACGTGGCAATTCCTTTTTATACTTCAGCCCCGGGCGCGGTGACTCTCACAGTCGGTTCTGGCGCACAATCCTATGTTCTTGGTGGAGGTACAGCCCCTTACGTTGCGTCGTCAGGTAATGCGGCAGTTGTGACTGCCACTGTAACTGGTGGCACCTTGACCTTGACGCCTGTCAGTCCAGGTAGTGCAACGGTACAAATGGTTGATAGTGGCGGTAGTACTGCGCTACAGACGAGTGTGACCGTGGTTTCTTCAACTATTACGTCTTTAACCGCAGCGCCTAATAGTGTTTCTACGGCCTACGTCGGTGATGTGCTGAGTTTTACGGTAAACGGCGGTTCGCCACAATATACAGTGACCTCAAATAATCCTTCAAGCGTCACGATTGGTAATGTTGTTAACAATTTAGTCAATTCAACATTTACTGCGACAATGGCGAATGTGAACACTAGTGTTTCTATTTATGTTGCCGATAGCAAAGGAAATACGTTGCCTATCGTTATTGCTACAATTTCGCCCAAAGTATCAGCGATGTCCCTGACCCCAGTGGCATGGACAATTGCGGATACTAATCAGGTGCCGATCACTTTAACCTTAAACGGTGGTGTGCCGCCATTCCAAGTGTTTACGTCGAATGCGAATTTAGCAAGTGTTGTTGTGACTAATAACGGAGTTATACTGGATTCCACACAACCACCATTCTTTACTGACCGTACATTAATCCTTAAAACAGGTACTAACGGTAATCGTTGTGTAGGCGCAAATACGACGGTGAACATCACTGTCAAGGATAGTTTAGGAACATCGGCGGCAAGTGCGATGACTATCCAGCCAGCGGGTACATGCCCGTAGTAATTTAGTAGCAAAAAGTTGTGCAGGAGACTTTGTGAGTGTCCAGGCGCTGAATTTAATTTGCCCAGGAAAATTGCGATGTCTGGCAATATTTTTTTAGTAGGTCTTATGGGGTCCGGCAAGACGACAGTCGGTCGGGCCTTAGCAAGAAAATTGAATAAACGTTTTATCGATTCCGATCACGAAATTGAGGCGCGTACAGGCGTCTCAATTCCTGTGATTTTTGAGATAGAAGGTGAAGTAAGTTTTCGACAACGAGAAGCGGATGTCATTCGTGATTTGACCGCACTGAGTGATATTGTCTTAGCCACCGGTGGCGGGGCGGTACTGAACCCGGATAGTCTGCGCTATTTGCACGAACGTGGAACCGTTATCTACTTGCGCGCTGGTATCAACAGCATACTTCAGCGCACTCGTAACGACAAAAATCGTCCCTTGTTACGAACCGCTGACCCACGTAAAAAGCTGGAAGAGCTAGAAGCTCAACGCCATCCTTTGTATCAACAGGCAGCCCATTTGGTTATCGAAACCGGTCGCCCTAATGTTCAACATCTGGTGCAAAGTATCTTGGATAAATTGCCCAAATCATCTACAAAAGTAGATTTTCAACCTTACCAAACCGACATGCAATCTGTAAAAAACGGCACACTACAAACCTTAAACCTGGATCTTGGTGAGCGTAGTTATTCTATTTCTATTGGACAGCAGCTGCTTGAAGATTCACTCCTCATCGCAGAGAAAATTCGCGGAAAACACGTGGTGATTGTTACGAACACCGTGGTTGCACCTCTTTATTTGGCGCGCCTTGAGGCGCAGTTTAAATCACTCGATAAAACATGCAGCGCAGTAATTTTACCTGACGGCGAAGCGTATAAAAATTGGGATCATCTGAATCTGATTTTCGATCATCTTCTACGTCATAAATGTGATCGTAAGACAATCTTAATTGCGCTGGGCGGTGGCGTGATCGGAGATATGACTGGCTTCGCTGCTGCAACCTATATGCGTGGTGTGCCGTTTGTTCAAATCCCAACCACCTTGTTGTCACAGGTTGATTCTTCTGTCGGTGGTAAAACCGGCATTAATCACCCTCTCGGCAAAAATATGATTGGCGCGTTTTACCAGCCTCAGGCTGTCATTGCAGATACATCAACGTTGAATAGTTTGCCAGACAAAGAGCTGTCTGCAGGCCTGGCAGAGGTGATCAAGCATGGTGCAATTATCGACGCGGGCTTCTTTACCTGGTTAGAGCAAAATATGGCCAGGCTGCGGGCCAAGGAGCCCGACGCACTGGCTTATGTGATTGCTCGGTCGTGTGAGATTAAGGCCGATGTTGTCCAACAAGACGAACGTGAGGGCGGTTTGCGCGCTATTCTCAATTTCGGGCATACATTCGGGCATGCAATTGAAGCCGGCCTTGGTTTTGGTACTTGGTTGCACGGTGAAGCGGTAGGCTGTGGAATGGTCATGGCCGCCGAACTATCCTTTCGCCTCGGACACATCGATTACGTTAGTAAGACAAGGATTAAGCAGTTAGTTGAAAATGCCGGGCTGCCAGTCGTTGCACCAGATCTCGGTGAGCAACGTTGGTTAGAATTGATGGAAGTTGATAAAAAAAATGAAGGCGGGCAGATTAAGTTTATTCTGCTTAAACCATTGGGAACATCGGTTATTTCTAGTGTGCCAGAGCAGGTTCTGTTAGAAACATTACGTCACTGTATTTTAGAATAGCAATGATATTTACTGACCATCATTTAGCACCATATGCCGCCCAATCAGCTACTTCGCGAGGGCGGCTTTTTATTGAGCCGGCATCTCAATCACGTAGTGAATTTCAACGTGATCGTGACCGGATTATTCATTGTTCAGCTTTTCGTCGGCTCGAGTATAAAACGCAGGTTTTCGTTAATCATGAAGGCGATTTATTTCGTACTCGATTAACCCATAGTCTCGAAGTAGCGCAGATAGGGCGCTCCATCGCGCGAAATTTGAACCTTAACGAAGATCTCGTAGAAGCCATTGCTCTGGCGCATGACCTCGGACATACGCCTTTCGGTCATGCCGGACAAGATGCATTGAACGCTTGCATGCAACCGTTCGGAGGCTTCGAACATAACTTACAGAGTTTGCGTATCGTTGATAAGTTAGAGGAGCGTTACGCAGCGTTTGATGGCTTAAATTTGTGTTATGAAACACGTGAGGGAATCCTCAAACATTGCTCCCTGAAAAATGCGGAAACCTTAGGCGAAATAGGACAGCGTTTCATCCAAAAACAGCAACCTGGATTAGAAGCGCAACTGACAAATCTGGCCGATGAAATTGCTTATAATAATCATGATATTGATGATGGGCTACGCTCTGGCCTGATCACGGAAAAACAATTGTTGGAAGTCGATTTCTTTGCGCGCCATCGTGCCGAGGTGGAGCTTGCTTATCCCGGGCTCGCCGGACGTCGTGCGATCTCCGAGACCATCAGACGGATGATTAATACGTTGATTACTGATTTGATAAAAACATCCTCTGTACTGATTCAAGAATGCGCACCAACGTCAGTGGATGATGTCCGCAATATGGCGAAAATGATAGCGTTTTCTGACCAGCAATTTCAGGAAGCCAAAGTACTAAAGCAATTTTTACATCATCAACTTTACCGTCATTATCAAGTCAATCGTATGATGTCAAAGGCACGGCGCATCATTACGGAATTGTTTAATGCACTGATGCAAGAACCCAATCTTTTGCCGCCCGATTATCAAATTATTTTTGTTAGAAATGAGCAACAAAAGCAATCGCAACAAGCACGAAAAATTGCAGACTACATTGCTGGTATGACAGATCGCTACGCGATCCGAGAACACCGGCGTTTGTTTTCAATTGACGAAATTTGAGTCATTATTTTGATGATCTGAATAAGATTATGATAATGCCACTTGGGTAGATTAATTTAATTTTAGGAGACAACCATGTCTGACAAAAACGCGTATATTTCATCTTATGCAAAGCGCATTTTGACTTGTAGCTTCATTGGGGTAACGCTGACTGCGCACGCGATTTCCTTCAATGATCTGAGTAATCAAGATGCGAGTACTGGTCTGAAAGCGGCCCTAGACAAAGGCTCAGCGGTTGCTGTGAGTAAACTAGGTGTGGAAAATGGATTTCTCAATAATGAGAAAGTAAAAATTCAATTACCATCAGTTCTCGATAAAGCAATTCCTTTTCTGAAAATGACCGGAAAAGGTCAGCAACTTGATGAATTAGTTGTCTCCATGAATCGCGCAGCAGAAGCGGCAGTGCCAATGGCAAAGCCCTTGTTGGTGAATGCAGTCAAGTCCATGAGTTTAACGGATGCTAAGAATATTTTGACTGGCGGAGAAACATCCGTCACCGATTTTTTTAAACAAAAAACTGCAGCACCTCTATCGATTAAATTTTTACCGTTAGTCAAAGGGGTCACAGACAAAGCAGGCCTCGCTTCAAAATACAATGCGGTAATGGGACAGGCACAGAAATTTGGTGTTGTGCCAGAACAAGAAGCCACGGTTGAAGGCTACGTAACGCAAAAAGCCTTAGACGGTCTGTTTTTGATGATAGGCGAAGAAGAAAAAGAAATCCGTCGCGATCCAGTTGGTGCTGGCAGTGCTGCAATTAGCAAGGTATTTGGTTTGTTGAAGTAAATTCAAGCTAAACACCTTGCACGACCAAGTGCGACAAAATACAACTAAATCCAACTAAATACGACAAAAAATGACTTTGTAGTAAACCTCTGGGGCGCTTCAGCCCCAGCGCATCCTCATCAAGACCCAAGTTACCTTCAGCCTGCCGATGTGTTTAATTCTCCACATCCGAGTGTTTCAAATTTTCATCGTATTACAATCTTTTGCATTTTAACTTTTGCGTCAATGGTAAAAATGAGGCGCGCTTATGCAAAGTTAATTGCATCGTAAATTAACCACGTTTGAGCAGCAAAACCACGACCAAAAAAGCATCGCCGGGCAGAGATTTATCCAACGACATTCCCCAAAAATAGGCGCAATTGCGTAGTTTCACTTAAGTAGATCCTGTTGCGATGCAACATTAAAATATCTGTTAATTTATGGATTGAGTGTAGTGATGTCATAAATGATTAACATAAATCATATCGACTTCTGTAGCACGACAAGCTCAAACAATAAAACATAAGAGCGTGAATAATAACGCCACAAGTAACGCCACAAGTAACGCCACAAAGATATTTGCAAGTTCAGTTCAGCAAAATTAAAGATCTAAAATTAAATCAATAATCTGGAGACCAACATGTCATACAAAATGAAAACCTTGATTGCCTCTGCATTGATCACATGGTCAGTTGCAGGTGTTGCCGCTGAGCCGATCAAAATCGGTGTCTCGGGTCCACTGACTGGCGGTTCTGCGCCGATGGGTGTGTCGATGCGCGACGGCGTGAAACTGGCCGTTGCCGAGATCAACGCAAAGGGCGGCATTCTTGGACGCCAATTACAAGTAGTGGAACGTGATGATGAAGCAAAAAATGAACGTGGTGTGCAAGTCGCACAAGAACTGATTAACAAAGAGCGTGTTGTTGCTACGGTCGGTTATGCCAATACTGGCGTGGCGATTGCTTCACAGCGTTTTTATCAAAACGCCAAAATCCCAGTCATGAACAACGTGGCGACGGGTTCTATCGTGACAAAGCAGTTCGTTGGACCTGAGTTTACTGAAAATTATATTTTCCGTAACGCGGCGAACGATACAGTGCAATCAGCAATGATTGTCGATGAAGCGATTGTCAAACGTAAATTCACTAAAGTTGCGATTCTTGCTGATTCCACCAATTACGGCCAGTTAGGTCGTGAAGATTTGGAACGCACGCTGAATGCAAAAGGCATTAAACCGGTCGCTGTTGAGAAATTCAATATCAAAGACGTGGATATGACCGCACAGTTGCTCAAAGCGAAGCAAGGTGGCGCACAAGCGATCCTGACATATGGTATCGGGCCAGAGTTGGCACAGATCGCCAACGGAATGGAAAAACTGGGCTGGAAAGTACCAATGATCGGTAGCTGGACTTTATCTATGGGTAACTTCCTCGATAACGCAGGCAAAAACGGTGATGGCGCCAGCATGCCACAGACGTTTATCCAGGATCCGAACACACCTAAGCGTAAGGCATTTATCGAATCCTACCAAAAAGCCTATAAAATCGATCGTATCCCATCTCCTGTGTCCGCTGCACAAGGCTATGACTCGATTTATTTGTTAGCCGCTGCGATGAAACAAGCCGGCACAACAGATGGTCCAAAGGTGCGTGAAGCCTTAGAAAATCTGAATGAAAAAGTCGAAGGTGTGGTGACAACTTACGTAAAACCATTCACCCATGATGACCATGAAGCGATCAAAGCTGGTATGCCTGTGATGGGCGAAGCAAAAGATGGTCACATCGTCTTAGTCAAATAAGACAATTCAGTTATTAAAGTGTACTACTGAGTAATGAGTAATACCGGAATCAGGTGACTTGCAAGAACATATCGCAGGCACCTGACCCTTTTCTACACACCGCATCCGTTCTGATTGGTTCGTCAATCTTCGATACTTAGTGTCGCGAAGATAGGGCGGATTCACGTCTGGATTGATGCACTCCATTCGGGTAATAAAAATGGAAATCCTATTACAACTCGTGTTTAGTGGCATCGCCCTTGGCATGATTTACGCGGTAATCGCGTTTGGTTATCAACTCACTTTTGCTACGTCAGGCACACTGAACTTTGGGCAAGGCGAATCGCTCATGTTGGGTGCATTGGTGGGGTTGAGTCTGGTGGGTAATATCCATGGCGGACCGTACATGAACTACTGGCTGATGATCCCTTTGGTGATCCTGTTCGGCGGATTACAAGGCGTTGTCGTGGAATGGATTGCTGTACGACCAGCGATCAAAATTAAATCAGAATTTGGCTGGATTATGTCCACCATTGCGATGGCAATTATTTTTAAAAATGTCGCCGAAAATATCTGGGGCAAAGACGATCTGACGTTCCCGTCTCCCTTATCAGCGCAACCATTCCAGATTTTCGGCGCAAATGTACAGCCTATGCAAATCGTGGTGATCGTCGGTGCTCTGGCGATAATGCTGGCGGTGGAATTGTTTAACCGTAAATCGATTTATGGTAAGGCAGTTGTGGCAACGTCGAATGACCGTGATGCGGCTGGGCTGATGGGTATTAACACGAGCATGGTCATCACCTTCTCTTATGCCTTGTCGTCAGCGACAGCAGCGTTTGCAGGTGTTCTCGTCGCACCTTTGACACTGACTGGCGCAACCATGGGCTCATCGTTGGGCTTGAAGGCGTTTGCCGTGGCGATTATCGGTGGATTGACATCCGGCGTCGGCGCGATCGTTGGTGGACTTATCTTGGGCATTGCGGAGACATTGACTGGCTTTTATGTTTCAACTGGCTATAAAGAAGTTCCAGGACTCGTTTTGCTGCTGCTCGTGTTGGCGATCAAACCAGCCGGTTTGTTCGGTAAGACAGCAATCAAGAAAGTATAAGGAGAGATCATGAATAAAAAGACCTTAGCACTTTCCATCATCGGTGTGGCAGCACTCGGTTTGTTCCCGGTGTTTATGCACAATCCGTATTATCTGCATCTGGCAGAAACGATCTTAATTTACGCAATCTTGTTATTTGGTCTGGATATCGTGGTGGGTTATACCGGCCAGGTTTCATTAGGACATGCTGGCTTATTTGGCATCGGCTCCTACACCACAGGCGTCCTGTACCTAAAGCTTGGTTTGCCGATTCTTGTCGCGTTACCAGCCAGTATTGTGGTTGCAGCTGCCTTTGGCGCAGTGATGGCCTTGCCAGCATTGCGGGTAACTGGGCCTTATCTGGCGATGGTGACTTTGGCGTTTGGTACGATCGCGCAAATTCTGATTAACGAGATGAGTTTTTTAACTGAAGGTCCAATGGGCATTCAAATTACGAAACCAGGCTGGTTTGGTCAGAAAATGGATGAGACCACATTCTTTTATCTCGTTGCTATTTTGATGGTCGTGGCCTTAGTGGTTGTTCATCGCGTACTGCAATCTCACCTTGGGCGAGCATTTCAGGCCTTGCGTGATAGCCCGATTGCCTCTGATTGCATGGGTGTTTCCGTTTATCGTTACAAAGTTTATGCGTTCGTGATTAGTGCTGCATTAGCAGGTCTGGCAGGTAGTTTGTATGCGTATTCTGAACAATATATTTCTCCAAACACCTACAATTTTGAGCTGACTATTTTGTTCTTGTTGGCAGTTATTATGGGCGGGCGTAAGAGCCGTATTGGTTCATTGTTGGGCGCATTTATTGTGGTGATGTTGCCTTCATTGCTTGCTGATATTGAATTGTTCCGTCAGATTTCTACTGCTGCTGCCGCGATCGCTGTCATTGGCGCTGGCATCTCCCTGGTACAAAAGCGTAAATCGGTGCGTGAGATTGCCGTGCCAGTTGTGGCAACCATTGGAATGGCGCTATTTTCCTACAAGCTGGAAAATATCACTGACTGGCGTCTGACTATTTTTGGTCTGATGACCTTGTTTGTTGTCTATTACCTGCAAGACGGTATCGTAGGATTTGTGAGCGCGATGTTTGGCAAAGGCCCCCGCCACCTGATCGCTCGCACTGATGGAACGACAGTGAATGAGTCTCTGGCGATTGCTAATGCCGGTGGTGAGCGTGTCGGCGTATTGCTGAGTGCCCGCCAGTTGTTGATGCAGTTCGGTGGCTTGAAAGCATTGAACCACGTTGATTTGCAAATCGCCCAAGGCACGGTTCATGGATTGATTGGTCCGAATGGTTCCGGTAAGAGTACGATGATGAATGTACTAACCGGTATCTATAAACCAACGGATGGTGTGGTTGAATTTGGAGGACGCGTCATTTCAGGTACAACGCCATCTGCCATTGCTTTGGGTGGTGTTGCGCGGACGTTCCAGAATGTGCAGTTGTTTGGTGAAATGACGGCCACTGAAAACGTCCTGGTCGGTCTGCATAGCACCTTCCGTAGTAACGTGTTTGATGCGATGCTGCATACAACACGTTATCTGCGTGAAGAGCGTGCCGCAAGAGAACGCGCGGCGAGCATCTTACACTTTGTTGGCTTATCTGATCTGGCTAATGAAGAGGCACGGAATCTTCCTTACGGTAAGCAACGTTTGCTGGAAATTGGTCGCGCTTTAGGCTTGAATCCACAATTGCTATTGCTTGATGAGCCTGCCGCGGGTCTGACAGCGCCGGACATTAAAGAGCTGATCGCTATCATTCGTAAAATCCGCGAACACGGCATCACGATTATTCTGATTGAGCATCATATGGACGTGGTCATGTCGCTTTGCGATACTGTCACGGTTCTCGATTTCGGTCAAAAAATCTGTGAAGGCAAGCCAGCCGAAGTCCAGGCGGATCCAAAAGTGATTGAGGCTTACCTTGGCGGAAGCGTCAGCGAAGAGTTGAGTGGCACAGCCCATCCAGTAGCAACGGCGTAAGGAGAACCATATGTTAGAGATTTCAAATTTACACGCCGCGTACGGTAAAGTGCAGGTATTGCATGGTATTTCTTTGTCTGTTCCAAAAGGCAAAGTGGTGACGCTGATTGGTTCGAACGGTGCAGGAAAAACGACAACGATGCGCGCGATTTCGGGCATGTTAAAGCCGAAAGAAGGCAGCGTCCATCTTGGAGGGCAAGACATTACCGGACTTGATTCGCACAAAATTGCCCGCGCTGGTCTGGCCCATTCGCCAGAAGGTCGACGGGTGTTTGCCACGATGTCGGTCAAAGACAATTTATTGCTCGGTGCATTTCCTCGTTTTACAGGCGCGCGTAGCCGTGGCGATATCGACACGGATTTACAAAAGGCGATGGAGTTGTTTCCTCGCTTGCGTGAACGTCGTGATCAGCTTGCTGGTACCTTGTCGGGTGGTGAACAGCAAATGCTGGCGATGGCACGTGCGGTCATGTTAAATCCGGAAGTGATTTTGCTCGATGAGCCGTCAATGGGATTGGCGCCGATTCTGGTGGATGAAGTGTTCCGGATTATTCAGCGTCTCAAACAAGAAGGCATGACGATGTTGCTGGTCGAGCAGTTTGCCGCTGCCGCGTTGGCGGTTGCTGATTACGGTTATGTGCTGGAGAATGGGCGGATTTCAGTTCATGGACCGGCGGCGAGTTTGCAGAATGATCCGGCAGTGAAGGCGGCGTATCTGGGAGGAAATGCGCAGCATTGATGTTCTGGCATCTTGCGGTAGCGTTCCCGCTTGTTGGCGGCGGGAATGGAACAATCGTTCCTTCTTTAGTTTATGTCGCTACGTCGTCGTGTCACTGAAGGTAAGGGTTAGCGCAACCGCTAACCCGATGACTGATTTGGTATTAACGACCAATGTCAATTCATACAGGCATGATGCTATAACTCAATGACCCGTTTACCCGCTCAACCGCTCAACCGCTTATCTGCTTATCCGATTAACGAGCGCAATGGGTGGGCGTATGCTGGCCATACGGGTGAGAAGAAGTCCAATACCATCTCGCGCGTGACGTCCGATAAATTGGCTGGAGACCACTGCGGTTGATTGTCTTTGTCGACGACCAAAGCACGTACACCTTCTAAAACCTCACCATGTTTGAAACAGTGGCGCACCATCGTTCTTTCCATGCGAAGGCAATCTGAGACCGACATGCTAGCGCTGCGCCGCAGTTGTTCCAAAGTGACACTGATGAGTAAAGGCGAGGGTTTAGCCATCGTTGCCAGAGTGGTCTGAGCAAAGGCGCTATCGCTCTCTTCGAGCCTTTGAGTGATGTCCTTAGCGCTATCGCCAAAAAATAGTGTATCAATCTCGGCACGCTGTGTAGCAAGTTTGCTATGCGAAGGCTCAACCTGTGCTGCATAAGGACATGCAAATTCGTGAATTGCTTTACGCAGATCTGCCGCTTCGTTATTACCTAGGAAGTCTATCAGGGCAGGGATTTCAGATGTTGGAATAAACACATCCGCCAGACCCGCATAGAGTGCATCGGCAGCACCGATGATGTCGCCTGTTAAGCCTAAATAGGTGCCGATTTGTCCTGGTGTATGAGACAAAAAGTAGCCGCCACCCACATCTGGAAATAAACCAATATTGACTTCAGGCATTGCCATTTTAGTGCGCTCGGTAACGATTCGTAATGAACAATCAGGCCCAGCTTGTGCGATGCCCATGCCACCCCCCATAACAACCCCATTCATCAGGGAAATATACGGTTTTGGATAAAAATGAATTAAATGATTAAGTGCATATTCTTCAGTAAAAAAATCTTCCAACAGCGCACTATCACCTTTTGGTGTCGCAGTGCCAACATCATAAAAAAATCGGATGTCACCACCTGCACAAAATGCTTTTTCGCTACTGCTGTGAACGAACACAGCGCGAACATCGTCATCGTCACGCCATAGTAGCAAGCTGGCAGTGATGGCACGTACCATATCGAGTGATAAAGAGTTGAGTGCTTTGGGGCGGTCGAGTGTGATGAAGCCAATATGATTTTTAACTGAGGTGACGACGAATTCGCTCATAGGAGTACCAATAAAATGATCGTGTTGAAGCATCTATTTTATGCTTCACTTGAGTTGTCGTCACGACTTTTAGAAATGCAAAGTTTTGATCCTGAAACAAATAAAAAAGGACGCTATAGAGCGTCCTTGTTTTAGTGTTCCTGATAAATCAGGAGGTGGCAATTATGCCGAAGCCGGATCTGGCATGTGTTTGATGGCATCGTGGTGGTGTTCCTGGATTTTGTCTTTGTGTTTAATCACTTGACGATCCAGTTTGTCTACCAGTGCATCGATAGCTGCATATAAATCATGTGCCAGACTTTCAACATGAATATCTTTTCCGCTAATGTGCAGATTAATATCGGCTTTGTGACGTTTCTCTTTCTCCCGGAGCTTGTCTACCGTCAAGATGACGGCAATATCAATGACCTGATCGAAGTGACGCCGGACTCGTTCCAGCTTGGTATGTACGTATTCGCGAATTGCAGGAGTTACTTCGACGTGATGTCCACTGATGGTGAGATTCATACTGTGCTCCTATGGTAATGTTGCTTGCTATAACGATAAGCTCGTTTCATTAGAAATGTTTTGAGCTAAATCATATATAGCAATTTAAACCGTAAATACAAGGACGATGTTACAAAGATTTACGCATACTCACTGGTGGGATTTTCAGGGCTTCGCGGTATTTGGCGACGGTACGTCGTGCAATTACCATGCCTTGTTCACCCAGCATGTCTGCGATTTTACTGTCAGAGAGTGGGCTTTTCTGGTCTTCTGCTCCTATCAACTGCTTGATGAGTGCTCGTATCGCGGTGGACGATGCTTCCCCCCCGGTTTCCGTCGCGACATGGCTGCCGAAAAAATACTTTAACTCAAACATGCCATGTGGGGTCAACATGTATTTTTGGGTCGTAACACGAGAAATGGTGCTCTCGTGTAATCCTAGTGTATCAGCTATTTCGCGCAAAACAAGGGGGCGCATCGCGACAGCACCATGCGTAAAAAAATTACGCTGTCTTTCTACTATCGCTTGTGCAACGCGCAAAATTGTCTCAAAGCGTTGCCGCATGTTTTTGATTAACCAGCGTGCTTCCTGTAACTGCGAACTAAGCCCACTTTCGCCACGATGTTGCCGCATCAGATTCGCATACATACTGCTGACACGTAGTTTAGGCATGACATCCTGATTGAGCACTACTTGCCAACCGTCAGCCGTTTTTTTAACGATGACGTCAGGCACAACATAATCAGAACTGGTTTTCGCAAAGTCGCTACCTGGCCGTGGTTTACATGTTCGTATAACAATTTGTGCTTCGCGCAAATCTTCGTCATCACAGTCAAAAATTTTCTTTAATTTCGTGAAGTCGCGTTGCGCAAATAAATTTAATTGATTTTCAACAATATTCAATGCGAGACGGCGGGTCACAAACGGAATATGTGGCAAACGCTTGATCTGCAATGCCAGACATTCTGATGGGCTTCTGGCGCCGACACCGGCCGGATCAAAACTCTGTAGCATCGACAGCGCGAACTGTAATTCTTCAAGTTCAACGCTCAGATCGATGGGCAGACCAGCATGAATTTCTTCTAAAGTTTCCGTCATATAACCATCATCATTAAGCGCATCGATGATTAATTCCACCAGAGCCAGGTCACGCGGTTCGCGCAAACTTAGCCGCATCTGTTCGAGTAAATGCTCGCGCAGGCCGATGTGGGCAGCCTCTAACTGCCGATGTCCGTCATCATCTTCGGCATTGTATTGGCCATTGGGCGCCTCGTTGAAGCTCCATTCCTCTTCGTTGGCGCTGACACTGTCATTGACGGTAAATTCGTTGTCTGACGGTGATTCTGCTCCATTGTTGAGATTATCCTGGCCATTTGATACTTCCATGCCAGCATCAGGCGTTGAGCTGGCGCTATTGATTGCGCCGTCAGCCAAAAGGCGAACTGCATTATCCATCGGGTCGTCCACACGCTCTAATAACGGATTTTCAATCAATAAGCTTTCCAGCTCCTGATGTAATTCCAGAGTCGACAATTGCAACAGCCGTATCGATTGTTGTAATTGTGGCGTGAGCGCCAAATGTTGGGAGGTGCGTAGCTGGAGACTTTGCTTCATGATATTTTCCGTCACATGCGGAAATGCTCTCCAAGGTAAACCCGGCGCACTGATTCATTTTCAATGATTTCTTCTGGTTTTCCGCTTGCTAAAACGGCACCTTGATTGATGATGTAGGCATGATCACAAATACCCAGGGTTTCACGCACATTGTGATCCGTAATCAAGACGCCAATACCACGTTCTTTGAGGAAGCGAACAATCCGTTGAATTTCAATCACGGCGATCGGATCGACACCGGCAAATGGTTCATCTAATAAAACAAAACGTGGATTAGTTGCTAGCGCCCTGGCGATTTCAACACGGCGCCGTTCACCACCAGATAAAGATAAGGCCTGGCTTTCACGAATTTTTTCAATTTGTAAATCGGCGAGTAACGCATCGAGCCGACGTTGAATTTCGTCGCTAGATAAATACTTTTTGTTATTATCTTTTTGTAGCTCTAAAACTGCCCGAATATTTTCTTCGACGGTTAGTTTTCTAAATACAGAGGCTTCCTGGGGGAGATAAGATAAGCCCAGTACAGCGCGCTCATGGATCGCTAAACCAGACATTGGCGTACCGTCAATACTGATACGTCCATCATCAGATGCAACAAGGCCAACGATCATATAAAACGAGGTCGTTTTTCCAGCGCCATTGGGGCCGAGCAAACCAACCACCTCGCCACTTTTGACCGACAGAGAGACATCTCTGACAACCTGCCGCGCACCGTAGCGTTTCTTAAGGCCTTTAACCACTAGCGTGCTAATATTTTGAGAGTTATTGGTTTGCATCTTAGTTTGCTTAAGTCGCTTTTATTTATCGGTTTTGGGTTGGATGGTTAAGCGAATTCTGCCACCACCAGAGACGGCGGCACCATTGCTTGCGTTAGTGCCGACAAAAATATCATTTTTACTGTCATACGAGAGGTATTCGCCCTCTTGTTCGTCAGTCACTTTTTTACCGTCGAGATAGCGAACTTTAGCGTTACCAATGAATTTTACAAATTCTGTTTTTTCGTCATATTCGGCGCGTTCAGCTTCGCCCTCTACCCAAAGATTCGAGCCGCCGTCCCGTTTTTGACGAAAAGTGACTTTGGTGCCGGGCTTATTGAAGAACTTCACATGTTGGAATTCATCTGGTGTTTTGCTCGCAATTGCCCGTTCTGCTCTGACGGTGAGTGTTCCCTTGGTAATCAGGACATCGCCAGTGGCCGTTGTGATGTTCGATTTTCCATCGCTGGTCAAATGTTCTGCTTCAATAACCATTTCTTTCTGGCTATCTGCTTTTTCTGCGTACGCAGGCAAAACGAACGATGAGCCCAGGCCCACAAACAGGATGGAGCTCACAATTTGAAGTGATGAATTGAGAGTCAGGCGCATGATGTACTTTCTAAATTTTTGTCTGGTCAGGTAAGTTGTCAACTACCACGTTTTTTTAAACGTGCACGTACTTTGCTCAGTAACTCCAAGTGCTGGGTGGAATTGTTGGCGACCATACCTACCGCATGAGCTTCTATACCTTCGGTAAATAAAGTGACTTGATGATCTGAGGTGATGAGGTCATCATCCGGTGTAAGCGTCAGATAATCCGTTTCCAGTCGCATTGCATGGGAATTTTCACCGTCCGGACGTTCAACTAGTACGTTGTCATATAAACGCACGACATCGTGTTCACGCTTGGGATGTACGGTGTCAGATTTTTGATCAACAATGGCCCGTCCGGCAATGATAGTTACTGGCGGACGCATGTCAGCGAAGCTATTAATCCGTGGATTGGTAATCTCATACTGATCGGTACGCGGAAGATGAATCAGCTTTTCGCCCGTCAAATGATAATTGGCTTTACTGCTATTAGACAGTCGTATGAAGTTGAATTTCTCAACATAATAATCCGGCTCCAAACGGATCATGGATTTTCGCGCATCTTCTACACCACGTTGGCGGAATGCATTTTCGATCCAAAAACTGCCAAGCGCAATAAACCCCAGGATTGCGACTGCAATCCATATTCGTGCCCGGTCTATAGTGATTTGCGCTTTCATGCTAAATATTCAGATAGAACTAATTGGTATTTATTCTGTGCCTGTAAAATAAAATCGCAGACTTCGCGGACAGCACCTTTGCCGCCGCTCGCAACTGTCACGTAGTCAACGCGATAACGAACTTCCGGATGTCCATTTGGTACGCTGGCCGCGAATCCTACGCGGCTCAATACGGGTAAATCAATCACATCATCGCCGATAAAACCACATTCTTTGCTGTCGAAGTTCAATTCAGCCAGTAACTCAAAAAATGCCGTTTTTTTGTCGTGGATACCCTGACGGACGTGGGTAATCCCAAGGTCGGAGGCGCGCCTCGAGACGATGGCGGATTGTCGTGCACTGATAATTGCTGTAGCGATCCCCGCTTTTTGCAATAGACGAATACCTTGACCATCAAGAACATTAAAGGTTTTTAGTGCTTCGCCGTCGGCGCTAAAATGCAAACTCCCGTCAGTCAAAATGCCATCGACATCAAATATCATCAGCTTAATGGCGGCTGCTTTCGTCGTTGCGTCAGTCATTAAATCACCTTCGCTCTGGTCAAATCGTGAATATGTAAGGCGCCGACTAATTTTCCTTGTGCATCGGTGACGAGTAATTGATTAATGCGATAAGTTTCCATTACCTCAACGGCTTCGACGGCGAGTTGATCTGCGCGAATGCTGCGTGGCTTGGTGTGCATCACGTCAGCGATGCTGATTTGCGTGAAATCACAAGCACCTTCCATCAGTCGCCGCAGATCACCATCAGTAAAGACGCCGACAATATGGTGGTCTGTGTCGACAACAGCCGTCATCGCCATTCCTTTTTTTGTGATTTCAAGGAGGGCAGAGGTAAGCTTTGTATCCGGAGCGACACACGGAATAGCATCTCCTGTACGCATGACATCTTTGACATAGGTCAGTAGCCTTCTTCCCAATGCGCCACCTGGATGCGAGCGGGCGAAATCCTCTTCCCTGAAGCCGCGTGCGTCTAATACGGCGACAGCAAGGGCATCCCCTAATGCTAACGTGACCGTTGTGCTGGCAGTTGGTGCTAAATTGAGCGGGCAGGCTTCTTTGTCAACTTGCAGACTTAAATGGACGTCTGCAATTTTCCCTAGGCTGGACGTTGGATTGCCGGTCAGGGAAATGAGTTTTACGCCTAAACGTTTAATGATTGGCAAAATGGACATCAGTTCAGCCGCTTCACCTGAATAGGAAATGGCGATGAACACGTCTTGTGGTGTGACCATGCCTAAATCGCCATGAGCTGCTTCAGCTGGATGAACAAAAAATGCTGGCGTGCCAGTTGAGGCAAAGGTGGCGGCGATTTTGCGGGCAATGTGCCCGGATTTGCCGATACCTGACACAACAACTCTGCCTTTGCACGCGAGTACCAAACGTACTGCTTGAGCAAAGCCGGCGGCATCTTCTTGGTTGAGACGAGCTTGTAATGCAATTAAAGCATCAGCTTCAATTTGTAACGTGTCGGTTGCTAATTGCACGGCACGTAGTGCTGCCTTTTCAATGACGTCGTCAGTCGCCGTCAATGTGCTTGGAGGTGGGGATGCGTTCAAATCGTTCATCCTCACAGTATAAACGAAATCGCTAAAGCAAAAACTTTGCCAGATGTAACGAAGTTATAATCAGGCAAAAATGATTTAAAAATAATTTTAAAAATAAATTTAGAAATAAATTAAAAATCAATTAGAAATCAATTAGAAATAACTGAAATTAGTATTGCTAAAATGCAAATTTAGCATATGAAAACGACAGTTGGTTCTCATAAATCGGCAATAATGCACAGTATGAATGCACTAGATATCACTTTAGTCCTGTTAGCCGCCGCCGTTCTTGGTGTGGTCGCGTTTCGCATGCTGCAATTGCCGCCGATTCTTGGCTATCTTACTGTGGGCATCTTGATTGGGCCATTTGGTTTAAAAGTTGCCGAAGATGGCGCGGTTACCCACACGTTGGCGGAATTTGGCGTTGTTTTTTTGATGTTTTCAATTGGACTGGAATTCTCGCTTTCTAAGCTCATGGCAATGCGTAAGGCAGTCTTTGGTCTTGGTCTGGCTCAGGTCGTTCTGAGTATTTTGATCAGTATGCTGGCGGCTTGGGGCGCTTCAATGTGGTTACCCCGTTTTTTTCAGATCGGCTGGGAGGGGGCATTTGCACTCGGAGGTGCCTTGGCAATGTCGTCGACCGCAATCGTGTCAAAAATGCTGACCGAGCGATTGGAGCTAGAGAGTCTGCATGGACGACAAATCATTAGTATTTTGTTATTTCAAGATTTAGCAGTTGTTCCTTTATTAATATTGGTGCCAGCGCTGGCGACGCATTCGGGCAATATTTTGCAAACGCTTGCCTGGGCAAGCGCAAAAGTGATTTTGGTATTAGTGATTTTGTTGTTTCTTGGGCAAAAGCTAATGCGAACCTGGTTCAAAATTGTTGTTAAGCGGCGTTCGCAAGAGTTATTTATGTTGAATCTCTTGCTGATCACGCTTGGTGCGGCCTGGGTGACGGACAAAGCGGGGCTGTCGATGGCGCTAGGGGCTTTTGTTGCTGGCATGTTGATTTCTGAAACTGAATATCGGCACCAGGTTGAAGAAGATATCAAACCGTTTCGGGACGTGTTGCTTGGCCTGTTCTTTATCACGATAGGTATGCTGCTCAATTTAGCGGTCGTCTTGAATAATATCTGGATGGTGTTGCTGTTATTCGTTGGCCCCATGTTATTGAAGTTAGTGCTGATCTCCGGTTTGGCTAAAATGTTTGGTAATTCAACGAGTGTTTCTCTGCGGACAGGTCTCGCATTGGCACAAGCGGGCGAATTTGGCTTTGTGTTGTTAAATCAGACGGGTGATTTACATCTCATCGATGCCAATTTGATACAAGTGATTCTGGCTTCGATGGTCTTATCCATGTTGGCATCGCCATATATATTGGCTAAATCAGATGTGATTGTAATGAAGTTCTCAAGCAATGAATGGATGATGCAATCACTGGCACTGACGCAGATTGCGGCACGCACGATGACCGCCAAGAAGCATGTGATCATTGCTGGTTTTGGTCGTAGCGGGCAGAGTTTGGCACGGTTGTTGAGCGAAGAAAATATCGATTATCATGCTCTCGATCTTGATCCTGACCGCGTTCAGGAAGCCCAAATGGCCGGCGATCATGTTTCCTATGGCGATGCTGCGCGCCGGGAAAGTTTAATGGCGGCAGGGATCAATCGGGCTGCAGCCTTGGTCGTTACTTATACCAGTACGGCATCAGCATTGAAAATTCTGCATTTTGTGACTGAACTGAACCCGAGTTTGCCAGTCATTGTTCGTAGCCACGACGATACTGATCTCGATAAACTCAAGGCCGCTGGGGCGACGGAAGTCGTGCCCGAGTTAATGGAAGGGAGTTTGATGCTCGCTTCTCATGCGCTTGTTTTGCTTGGCGTACCCTTACGGCGAGTTGTACATCGCGTGCAGGCAGCACGTGACGCCAGATACGAATCTTTACGGGGATTTTTTCACGGTGTCAGTGACGCCACCGATAGTCCAGAAAATATGCAAATTCGTTTGCATACCGTGGTGTTGAGTAACAAATCACATTGTGTTGGTAAACTGTTACCCGAATTAGGTTTGTCTGAGTTTTGTGTTGACGTCCAGGCAATTAGACGTGGAAAGAGTCGCCTTGAACTGACTAATTCTTTAGTATTACAAGCGGCAGACGTGTTAGTTTTGCGTGGTACCTCTGAAGCAGTCGCTAGAGCCGAGACGCGCCTGCTAAAATAGTGGGTTATTTTAAATTTGAAGGGCCTCTGGCGATGTTAAATCCGTCTGAATACATAAAAGAACATATCCGCACAGTGCCAAATTGGCCGCAAGAAGGTGTGATGTTCCGCGATATCACCCCACTATTGCAAAACCCGAAGGTATTTCGCGTCTTGATTGATATGTTTGTACACCGTTATATGGATGAAAAAATTGATGTCGTCGCTGGACTGGATGCGCGTGGTTTTATTATCGGATCGGTATTGGCTTATGAATTGAATCTTGGCTTTGTGCCGATTCGCAAAAAAGGCAAATTACCTTTTCACACCGTGTCTGAACAATATGAACTTGAATACGGTAGTGCAACGGTAGAATTGCACGCGGATGCTTGTAAATCTGGTGACCGCGTTGTGTTGATCGATGATCTGATTGCCACCGGTGGCACGATGATGGCCGGTAAAAAATTGCTCGAACGTCTTGGTGCAACCGTGGTCGAAGGTGCTGTGATTGTTGATTTACCAGAATTAGGTGGGTCAAAATTGATTAAGGAAAGTGGCTTACCATTATTTACGGTCTGCAATTTCGAGGGACACTAGTTATTTCTGCTGTCGTCTCTGAATAAATGGTTGCTTAATGGGTACTTCTCCAATGCAGAAGTGCCCATTTTTTATGGTATTTGCCAAAATATTATCAAGCTCGGTGAGGTTTAATAGACCAATAGCAGGCGCATTTTCCATCCTTCGTTGAAAAAATGCAGAAATTCTTAAGCTGCGCTATACTTCAACCCTTCCAAGGAGCGTTGCGACGAGAGTAACTATCTTGCCAGGCTTGGAATTCAATGCAGATCAGGATGTTGTCGTTTCTTTTTGTCAAAATTGATAGGAAGAACCGACACACAATCGGACTCGCTTGCCTCAACTGCGCTCACGTTACTTTTTTCTATTGAAAGGAGGGCGTGAGAACGCCACCACCATGACTACGCAAACTACCCACCAAGATTACCTTATCGCTGACATCAGTCTTGCTGATTGGGGACGTAAAGAAATTGCAATTGCAGAAACTGAAATGCCAGGCTTAATGGCAATTCGTGAAGAATTTGCTGCCAGCCAGCCATTAAAAGGTGCGCGCATTACTGGTTCGTTGCACATGACGATTCAGACAGCAGTACTGATTGAAACTTTAATTGCATTGGGCGCGCAAGTACGTTGGGCGTCCTGCAACATCTACTCGACGCAAGATCACGCTGCTGCTGCGATCGCCGCAGGTGGTACGCCAGTATTTGCATTCAAAGGTGAAAACCTTGATCAATATTGGGAATTTACCCACCGCATTTTTGAATGGACCGACGGTGGTTATTCCAACATGATTTTGGATGATGGCGGCGATGCAACGCTGTTGTTGCACCTCGGTACACGTGCAGAAAAAGATTTGTCCGTGCTGGATAATCCAGGTTCAGAAGAAGAAATTTGTCTGTTCAATTCCATCAAAGCCCATTTGAAAAACGAACCAGACTGGTACTCTAAACGTCTGGCGGCAGTCAAAGGCGTGACCGAAGAAACAACCACTGGTGTACATCGCTTGTACCAAATGCATAAGGAAGGCAAACTTGCTTTCCCAGCAATCAACGTGAATGATTCGGTAACGAAGTCCAAGTTTGATAACTTGTACGGCTGCCGTGAATCTTTAGTTGACGGTATTAAACGTGCAACTGACGTGATGATCGCCGGTAAAGTCGCTGTGATCGCGGGCTATGGTGACGTCGGCAAAGGTTGTGCGCAAGCGATGCGTGCTTTGTCTGCGCAAGTATGGGTCACAGAGATCGATCCTATCTGCGCATTGCAAGCAGCGATGGAAGGTTACCGCGTAGTGACGATGGAATACGCTGCAGAATTTGGTGATATTTTCGTGACGACAACAGGTAATTACCACGTTATCAGCCACGCGCATATGGTGAAGATGAAAAATCAGGCGATCGTGTGCAATATCGGTCACTTCGACAATGAAATTGACGTTGCTTCCCTGAAAAAATACACGTGGGAAAACATCAAGCCACAAGTTGACCATGTGATTTTCCCTGACGGCAAACGTATCATTTTGCTGGCGGAAGGACGTTTGGTGAATTTGGGATGTGGTACTGGTCATCCTTCATATGTCATGAGCTCTTCTTTCGCGAATCAGACGATCGCGCAAATTGAGTTATTCTTGAATAACGATAAATATCCAGTTGGTGTATATACTTTACCTAAACATCTGGATGAAAAAGTCGCTCGTTTGCAATTGAAAACACTCAATGCGCAATTGAGTGTTTTGACAGATGAACAAGCGGCCTATATTGGCGTGACGAAAGAGGGCCCTTATAAGCCTGAGCACTATCGCTATTAATTAGCTGGCGGCTCAACTCCTCGTTGCACCTGACAGTGGCGAGGAGTTTTTTTTAATTCTAATTTATGTTTGGAGTGTTCATGCGCTTGCTTGCAACCTGGTTAATTAATGCATTAGCCTTACTGGCCATACCTTTTTTGATGCATTCGGTGTCGATTGATAGTTTCGGAACGGCGCTGGTGGTGGCTGTGGTGCTGGGGTTGGTAAATACGGTGTTGCGTCCAGTGCTGGTGTTGCTGACGTTACCTGCAACTTTGATCACAATGGGTCTGTTTATATTTGTCATCAACGGCCTGTTGTTTTGGGGTGTGGCGAATATGGTCGATGGATTTCATGTCGCCGGATTTTGGGCTGCTGTGGGCGGCGCTTTGCTGTATAGCGTGATTTCGTGGACACTCTCGACCCTTATTTTGCAAAAATAATGAAACCGCATAATTTCAGTATAGAATTTTTCCCTCCCAAGACGGGCGAGGGCACAGAAAAGTTACGCGTTACTCGCGCCAAACTAGCGACGCTTGATCCGAAATATTTTTCAGTTACTTTTGGTGCAGGTGGAACAACCCAACAAGGAACACTGGACACCGTTATTGAAATTCGTCGTGAAGGTTTTGATGCGGCGCCGCATCTATCTTGCGTTGGTGGGACACGTGAATCCATACGGAGCATTTTGCGCGAATATCAAGCCAATGATATCCGTCGCTTAGTGGCGCTGCGTGGAGATTTACCAAGTGGTTACGGGATGGGGGGCGAGTTCCGCTACGCCAACGAATTAGTCGAATTTATCCGTGCAGAAACGGGTGATTGGTTCCATATCGAAGTCGCTGCATACCCAGAAATGCATCCGCAAGCGCGGTCACCACAAGATGACCTGAATAACTTTGTGCGTAAAATACAATCAGGCGCCGATGCGGCGATCACACAGTATTTTTATAATGCCGATGCGTATTTCCGCTTTGTCGAAGACGCTCAGAAATTGGGTGTGACCGCGCCTATCGTTGCCGGTATTATGCCGATTACCAATAGCAGCCAATTGCAGCGATTTTCAGAAATGTGCGGTGCGGAGATCCCGCGCTGGATACGTCTGAAACTCAACAGTTATGGCGATGATAGTGCGTCGATTAAAGCATTTGGTCTCGATGTTGTCACCAGTATGTGTGAGCGCCTGTTGCAAGGCGGCGCGCCAGGTTTGCATTTTTATTCCCTCAACCAGGCTGCTGCGACGACGGCTATTTGGCAGCGATTAGTGTCATAACAAATCGCTTGCAATCGAGTGAGTGACTTACGTCATTCCCTGAGCAGAAGTTTCAAAACCCGTTCAGTGATGGACGGGTTTTTTATTGAAAATTTCTATTTTACAAACTGTGCTAACGCCTTGATTTGCATCAAGATTATGTCTCCCTGATCTGATTACAATCGGATGTCATATTTTGGATGACATCCAGAACGGGAGACCCATTGGCTATAGAACTTTTTAACGACGGCAAACATATTTGCGTAATGTTCAATGATCTCGTGAAGGATGCCGGTGATCATGCTGTTCAAGCCAATCAGTTTCTGATCGTATCGGACGGCGAGGGTGCGTTGATCGATCCTTCCGGACACCTCACCTATAACTCGCTGGTACTCGCCATGCACAAATATTTGCCCAAGCAACATCTCAAATATTTGTTTGCATCGCATCAGGATCCGGACATTATCGGGGCACTCGATAAGTGGTTGTTTAGTACCGAATGTAGCTTGTACGTGTCTAAACTTTGGTCGCGTTTCGTCCCTCATTTTTGTAATCTGAATCGCGCCGATGGCCGTATTATCGGGATTCCGGATGAGGGTATGCCAGTTCATATGCGCGACACGACATTACATGCCGTTCCCGCTCATTTTTTACATGCTGAGGGTAATTTCCAATTTTACGACAGCACATCGAAAATACTGTTTTCCGGCGATATGGGAGCATCGATGGTTGATGCTAACGATATCCATAAGCCGATATGTTCCAGAGAAGATTTCTTTCAGGCGTTGCATACCATGAGAGGATTCCATCAACGCTACATGGTCTCTAACAAAGTATGTCGCTTATGGGCCAACATGGTCAGAGACATGGATATCGATATGATGGTGCCGCAGCATGGACGCTATTTTGTTGGAAAAGAAGCGATCCACGCATTTTTGGATTGGATAGAAAATCTCCAATGTGGGATCGACTTATTCACTCAGGAGCACTATCGCTTCCGCGGTTGATCCGCCAAACGCTTGGCATAGCCAATCGACTCAGTTTCCTTTGCCTTGTTTTAAAATCGCGTAGTCGAGTGGCAATGCCGTTGTGCTTTTTATCACCTCCATGACAAAGCTGGAGCTGACGTCCTGTAGGTCAGCGACTTTCACCAGTTTTTTATATACCAGATCAAATCCAGCCATGTCGGGTACATGTACTTTGAGCAGATAATCAATATCGCCGCTCATACGTAAGATTTCGACAATTTCAGGAATGTCCCTGACGCCGCTGATAAATTTTTGCATCCACTTGTCATTATGCTGCGCTGCTTTGAGCGCAACCATCACCGTTAAGCCGAGGTTGAGCTTGACCGGGTCACATAACACGACCTGTTGGCGTATTACGCCTTCTTCTTGCAATTTCTGCAGACGACGCCAGCATGGCGTGATGGACAAATGCACAGATTGCGCCAGATCGGCTAGTGCTATTGATGCATCTTTTTGTAGAAAATTCAGTATTTCTAGATCTTTTTTATCCATGATTCTATTAAATTAGAAAATTTTTCTAAAAATAACACATATTGATCAACTATTTAGTAAATAATTTCTTCGCTTGATTGCTAGGATGGAGGTCTGAAGTCGACCGTTATTCGCCTCACTTCCTATTCAAAAAATTCAGCATCAGGAGCACTTATGAACCGCGACGAATCCACTTTACAAACCGCAACCCGTTTGACTCATGCCGGGCGTAAAGGAAAAGACCATCACGGTCCTGTCAATCCGCCCTTGGTGCGCGCATCAACCATGTTGTTTCCTGATTGTGCTTCCCTGCAAGAAGCGAATGGTACGCGCCGTATCTATGGCCGCCATGCGACTGAGACGACGTTGGCCTTGGAGCAGGCTCTATGTTCTGCAGAAGGCGCTGCGGCATGTATGTTGACCCCATCTGGCCTATCGGCGATTACAACGACCTTGTTGGCGCTGTTAAAACCGGGCGATCATCTATTGATGGTGGATACCGCTTATGACCCTACGCGTTTATTTTGCGATGGTTTGTTGAAGCAAAATGGTATCTCAACGACCTACTATGATCCGTTGATCGGTGCAGGAATCGCCGCTTTGATGCAGCCAACGACGAAAGTCGTCTTTGTCGAGTCGCCAGGTTCATTAACGTTTGAAGTGCAGGATATTCCGGCGATTGCTGCTGTGGCTCATGCTGCTGGCGCCGTGGTTGTTTCTGATAGCACGTGGGCAACGCCGATCGGTTGGGCTTCATTTGAATTAGGTGTTGATGTCTCAATTCATGCAGCGACCAAATATATTGTTGGCCATTCAGATGCATTGATGGGCGCAATCTTGACCAATGACGCCTTACAACATCGGGTACGCGATACCTATAAACAGTTAGGGATGTCGATTGGCAGTGATGATGCTGCATTGGCGTTACGTGGTTTGCGTACAATGGCAGCACGTCTCGCAGTGCATCGGCAAAGTGCGCAAGTTGTGGCGCGTTGGTTGCAAGCCCAGCCGGAAGTGGCTGAAGTGTTATACCCACCTTTGGAAGGCACCGCTGGTCACGAATTATGGAAGCGCGATTTCCGTCCAGAGTTTGCTTGCGGTTTGATGGGCGCAGTTTTTCATAACAATGTCACCGTGCAACAGGTTGCGGCCTTGATTGATCGTACCCGTTTATTTGGTATTGGTTTTAGTTGGGGCGGTTACGAAAGCTTGATTTTGCCAACCAACCCATCGCGTTGCCGTACGATAAATGCCGAAAAATGGACTGCTCCGATGTTACGTTTGCACGTTGGTCTGGAAGCGGTAGAGGATTTACTGGCTGATTTGGACGTAGGATTTAATGCGTTGCGTACCTTACCAACCTTAGTTCAGGTAGCTTAAGTTTGTTTAGTATGGGCATGCTGGCATGCTGGCATGCAATTGCAACCCGCCAGATCTTGCATGTTGTGATCAGCGCGGGTCGTACGCGCCCGACCAATCAGCGCGCGTTCATTCCATCATCATGGTTTGGGTACGATGTTAATTCGCTACCCACTCAAATGCTTTTTTCAGGAAACTTGGTGGCGGTAGATTAAAGACGGCATGATTGGCTGGTTCCAGATCAGGCAACAAATGGCGCATCGATTCCGGTGCATGTTGTTGCCTGGATTTCGCTCGTTCAACGGCCACTGTATTGATATCTGCAATAATACTGACAATCTCATTGCTGGCTTGCTCGAGATCTAATTGGTAAAAATCGAGATTTTTCTTGCCATGGCGATAAGTTTCAAATTGACGCAGTATCACTTCTAATGCCGCACCACAATCTTTGGCGTGAAGTTCAAACACACATTCATAGGTTCCTGGCAACATATTTTGCGTGTCGCGATTAAATTCCATTGCTTTAGACACGCCGGAACGACGCGTCGCGCCAATGCGGTAGAGGCCAGGGCGTAAACCATCGTTTTGCAGGATGTAGATGGTGCCAGGTGTGCCGTGTAAAAATTTTGGCTCCTGTGGCAAGGTACGGTAATTTTGATATCCGGTTGACATAGCTGACCCTGAGTGTGGTTGTATCTGGGTCAGTGTACAAATAAGTCGTTGGAAAGCAGTGGCAGAACAGAGGGTAAATCACCTCTTTGTTTGGCAATTAATGTGATATTTCGAGTTCTAAGAGGGGGGGGCGGCATTGTCATAATCTCGTCATTCCTATTGAGTATCATGACGACATCCTAATGCTTCTCCTCCAAAGGTAAGGATATTTACCCGCAGATTGACTCTGCGGGTTTTTTTTTGACGTAATTATGGTGGGGTAGATTGTTTGCTTGCCGGCGTCGGCGGTGTGCCCGCAGCTTCATCTAAATCCAGCGATTTAATCCCGGCCCCATTGAGAAACTCGGAATACATCCAGTCGCCCTCGGCATTACTGACACCCTCTGGCGCTGTTCTTTGCATTTCAGGTTTGCCGGCCAGACTGACCCGCATACTATCAATCCAGATCGGCAGCGCAAGGGTCGCACCAAATTCACGTCCACCAAGCGATTTTGGATCGTCGTAACCCATCCAGGCAACCCCCACGATATTGTTCGCATAACCTGCAAACCAACCGTCTACTGCCTCGCTACTGGTGCCGGTTTTTCCTGCCAGATCATGGCGACCTAATTTTTGGTCTGCCGCCGCGCCTGTACCGCGTAAAGCGACTTCACGCAACATACTATCGGTGATAAAAGCATTTCGGCTATCGATCACTCTGTCGCTATCTTGTGCAATCGCAGGCGCTTTGGTTTCGCTCAATACTTTACCGCGTGCGTCTGTGATTTTGGCAACCAGCCATGGAGTGACCTGGTAGCCACCATTTGCAAAAACAGCATAACCAACTGCTAATTGCACTGGCGTCACTTGTCCGGTACCCAATGCAAGGGTCAGGTTGTCAGGGTGTTTATCTTTACTAAAGCCAAAGTGCGGCAGCCATTCTAGTGCCGTGTTAACCCCGATTGATTTTAAGATACGTACCGATACGACATTTTTAGATTGTGCTAAGGCGGTCCGCATTGTTACTGGACCATCGTATTTGCCATCGTCATTACGTGGATCCCATTTTAATGATTCTTCAGTGGTCGATGACAGCTGGACGTCATTGATCAAAGTCGACGGCGAGTAGCCTTTTTCTAATGCTGCCGAATAGATAAATGGCTTGATACTTGAGCCAGGTTGACGCCATGCACTGGTAACGTGATTGAATTTTTTGCGATTGAAGTCAAAACCCCCAACCAACGCGCGATAGGCGCCAGTTTGTGCATCAAGCGCGACATAGGCACCTTCCACTTCAGGTAGTTGGGTGATGCTCCATCGCATTTTGGCGTCTTGAATGACGCGAATTACGGCGCCCGGGATAATCTTGAGATCTGACTTGGCCTTGCTCTGTAAAGCACCATTGGCAAAACGTAAGCCATCGCCATTGATTTCTATACTTTCACCAGACGCCAGTTCAGCATGTACCACTTTGGTGGTGGCATTGGTCACGACGGCAGCAATGAGTTTGTCGTTGGCGGGATGTTTTTTAAGTACTTCATCAATTGCATCGTCACGCTCGTCCTCGTCGGTTGGCAGTGTGATGAATTCCTCAGGGCCCCTGTAACCATGGCGCTGATCGTAGTCCATAATATTTTTTCGAACGGCCTCGTAAGCAACATCCTGATCTGCCTTGAGTATCGTAGTATAAACTTTGATACCAGTGGTATAAGCCGCATCTTTGTATTCGGTCACAATACTTTGACGGACCATTTCCGCGACATAGTCCGCATGCGCGTCGTACATTTGTTTGCCGGTGACTGTCAGATGTTCATGGCTGGCTTGGTCAAATTGTGCTTCAGTAATGATGCCTTTGTTGAGCATGCTTTTAAGTACCAGGATTTGACGTTGTTTGGCACGTTGAAAATTGACTGCCGGATTATGTCGTACAGGATTTTGCGGAATACCGGCTAACATTGCTGCTTCTGCCAGAGTGATTTGGCTTAGTGGCTTACCAAAATATGTTTTGGCAGCGCTTGAAAAACCATGCGTGCGCTGACCGAGATAGATCTGGTTCATATAGAGTTCCAGAATCTGATCTTTACTAAGTGCTGCTTCGATACGGAACGTCAGTAAAATTTCTTTGATTTTACGCGTAACAGTTTTTTCCTGAGATAAGAAAAAATTTCGTGCAACTTGCATGGTAATGGTCGACGCACCCTGATGAAAGCCGCCACCAAGATCCGCCACAAAAGCGCGGGTGAGCCCAATAAAATCTACGCCGTTATGTTCGTAAAAGCGGGCATCTTCAATGGATAGTAAAGCGTTTTTCAACACATCAGGAATCTCTTTGATCGGCACAAAATCGCGATGTTCTTCGCCAAATTCACCGATCAGCGCATTGTCTGCTGTATATATTCGTAGCGGTATTTTAGGCTGGTAATCGGTAATGGCATCCAGGGCGGGCAAGCCGGGGGCGAGTCCCAGGAAAATGTAAGCAAGGGCACCGATAATGACTGAGCCCAACAACGCCACGATGGCGAGTATCCATTTCATTCTGATTCCTTATTCTTCCAAAGTTTGTAGCAAATACAGCTTTTGATAAATACCATGATCAATTTGCATCAATTCCTGATGCTTGCCACGCTCTACCAATTTGCCGTGGTTGAGTACGATAATGCAATCGGCATCGCGGATGGTTGATAGACGATGTGCAATCGCGATGATTGTGACTTGATGACGCAATTCGGTTAAGGCGATTTGGATAATTTGCTCTGTCTCGCTGTCGATATGGGATGTGGCTTCATCAAGAAACAAAATACGCGGTTTCCCTGCCAATGCGCGAGCAATGGCGATCAATTGCTTTTGTCCTGTCGATAATCTGGCACCACCTTCGCCTAACGGGGTATCGTAGCCTTGTTCCAGTTGCAAAATTAAGTCGTGGACGTGTGCAGCTTTTGCGGCTGCGACGATGTCTGCTTCGCTGATTTCTCTGCCCATCGCAATGTTTTCGCGGGCGCTGGCAGCGAGCAAAAATGGCTCTTGCGGCACCAAGCCGACGCTGGCACGGAAATGCGCATCAGAAAAGTCAGCGATGCTCCGCCCATCAATCGTAATGCTGCCTGATTGGGCAGTGTAAAAACGCAATAACAAACTCATCAATGTTGATTTTCCACTACCGGTATGACCTACGACACCAAAAAAGGCGCCCGATGGTATCAACAGATTGACGTCGTTCAATACGGGGTGTGTCGGCGTATAACCAAAAGTAAGATGCGAGATATGTACCTCACCAGATTCCATGATGGCACCAGTATTTGCATCGGCGGTCAGCGGTTCGTGCAACAAGGTATTGACACGTGCAGCAGACACGACGGCTTGCTGAATCTGACCGAATTGCAAGGTAATTTGTATCAATGGATCAACAACGCGTGCGATGTAGCTGACAAACGCATAAAGGATGCCGACTTCAATGCCAGAAAAATCACGCTGCCCAAAGCAGTAAATCACCACGACCAGTAATATTGAATTTAAAAAATCCAATGCGGGGCGCAGCAACCAGGCATTTGCTCTCAATTCGTCAAGCCGCGCACGATAGTGTCGTTGATTGGTGTCCGCAAAACGTTCGCCAAAGCGTCGTTGTGCATTACTTGCTTGTAGCGCACTCATGCCACTGATGCTTTCTGCTACCTGAGCATTGATTTCACTGCGTAATTGGCGCGCCTTGCTGACAGCCGGTGCGCTCCAACGTTGATAAAACCAAACGATAATCACGACGGCCGGAATCAGCATCGTCACGATCAACATTAAACGCCAGTCCAGCCAAGCCATTGCAGCAAGCGCACCGATCACCACGATGGAGCTATCGAGCATCACAAACAAGACTTGCACATAGAGGTTCTTGACTGCTTCCGTGTCATTCGTGACACGACTGACCAACTGTCCGGTCATGGCTTTGTCAAAAAATGCCATGGGTAAGCGCAGCACATGACCGTAGACTTGTTCGCGCAAGCGTCGCACAGACCGCATGGCGACACCAGCCAGGCGGGCCAATTGCAGATAGCGTAACCAGGTTGCCCCCCAACCCGTAATGACATAGGCACTCAGCAAGCTAACAACGAACTGCAAGTCCATTTGATGTGGCAATAAGTAGCGATCAATGAATGCCTTTCCTAGCAACGGGCCGATTGCTTCTAACCCTGCCGCGATCAACAAGAAAATGATGCCCCATATAACTTGCGACTTTTCTGGTTGTGCTGAGGCGATCAGGAGTTGCACCGCCATTTTCTTTTCTGATGGGGGTGTTTTTTGTTCTGGAATATGCAAATCACGCGGCATGTAAACTTGCCTCCAGTTGTTGATAGCGCCATTGCGAGGCATACCAATGGTTTGCTGCCAGCAGTTCCGCATGTGTTCCTTGCTCTGCTATTGTGCCGTCGCGTAAAACGACAATGTGGTCGGCGTTTGCTACCGCACTGAGACGATGACTGACAATCACCGCGCTACGATGGGTGTGTTCATGACGCAAAGTTGTCAGATGTTGAAGGATGTGGCTTTCTGTTTCAGTATCGACGGCTGATAAGGCATCGTCTAATAGTAACAACGGACTATCTGTCAATAAAGCTCTGGCTATCGCCACCCGCTGGCGCTGGCCGCCTGATAGGGTTACACCACGCTCACCGACTGGTGTGTCGTAGCCTTGCGGGAAACGGACAATATCGTCGTGAACCGACGCTAATTCAGCCGCATGCATAATGTCAGCCCGGCTCGCATCGGGTTTTGCCAGAGCGATATTGTCGGCAATGCTTGCTGAAAATAAGAATGGTTCTTGCGCTACCCAATTGATGGCATTGCGCAAGGTGTGCAAAGGGTAATCAGCGACGGCATGATGACCCCAGGTGACCGTTCCTTGAGGCGTTTCAATTTGACGTAATATCAACTTGATGAGGCTGGACTTTCCCGCACCCGTCGGACCAACAATGCCTAATGTTTTTCCGGGTGTTATCGATACAGAAATATCATGCAATGCGGGCTGCGATTGTGACGGATAAGAAAAGAAAATGTTTCGCAGTTGGATGGCGCCGCTTGGCGCTGTCTGTACGGCGCCGTGGTCTTCGATAGATAATGGCATATTCAAGACGGGCTCTAAGCGGTTCCATGCAGCTTTGCCGCGTTCTAACAGTGATAAAACCCAGCCCGCAGCAAACATGGGCCAGATTAATTGACCCAGATACATGCTAAAGCTGGTAAGCATGCCGATGCTCATTTCATTCTGCCAGACCAGATAGCCGCCCATTGCCAGCGTTAATGCGCCAGCAGAAGTCAAGGTGATCCCGACAGCAGGTTCGTAGGCGGCTTCCCAGCGCTGCGCCGATAGGCTGGCATCGGCCGCGTGTTCAGCAAGCTCAGCAAATTGACTGGCACTGCGTTGTTCCAAACCTAATGCCCGAAGGGTGCGCACACCTGCCAGCGTTTCCTGCACTTGGTCATTGAGTTTGCTGAAGCGTTCTAAAGAGTCACGAGAAGCTTCATGTACGTGATGGGTAATACGCTTGAATGCCCATGCCATGAAAGGAAACGGTAGCAATGCTACCAATGCTAAGCGCCAGTCAACACCCAGCAACATCATGCCAATGACCAATGCGAACGTTAATGAGCCATCGAAACCAGCGAGTGCCGCTTCGCCAGCGGCCAGCTCGATCGCATCAGCGTCATTGGTACCAAGCGCCATCAGGTCGCCCGTGCGTTGTTGTTGAAAGAAACTTTGTCCCTGCAAACTTAAACGTTGATATAAGCGGGTACGCAACTCAGCACCGAGTTGATAGGACGCCGTAAATAATTGCATACGCCAACCTACCCGCAAAAAGTAAATTGCGACCCCCATTAATACTAAATAGCTAAGTTCTATCAATAAACCATGTTGATCGAGTTGATGATTGACCATGCCATCAATCACGTTTCCAACGCGTCGTGGTATAAGCACTGTCATGATGGCGACGGCCATTAGCATACTGCCGGCGGCGCAATAGTGTAGCCAATGACGACGTATAAATTCTCTGAGTAGTTGAAACAGTGTCATGCCAGTTCTTAAATAAAAAATCCGTTATCCCGATCAGGCGGTCAAGATAACGGATCGTCAGTGCTCATTGATGTGATTGCATCAAACGCAATCTACGATCAATCGACGATTAAAATACAGTTAACGTACAATTAATGTACAACATATGCCGTATTATCCCACTTCAGCATGTTCCACAAGAAACTATACGTGATGGCGCTCATATCAGCACGTTGGGTACTGTTTGCTGCGCCCCCGTGGCCACCTTCGGTATTTTCAAAATACCACACGTTTTTATGACCTTGTTCCAGCATCTTTGCTGTCATTTTACGCGCATGGCCGGGATGTACGCGATCGTCTCTGGTCGAGGTAATAAAAAGAACATTGGGGTAAATGATATTCGGCTTAACATTTTGATAAGGTGAGTACTCTTTAATGTATGCCCATTCATTCGCAATATCTGGATTGCCATACTCGCCCATCCACGATGCACCGGCGAGTAATTGATTAAAACGTTGCATATCGAGCAGCGGCACCTGGCTCACCACGGCATTGAACAGTTCTGGATGCTGGGTCAGTGCGACGCCCGCCAACAAGCCCCCATTGCTGCCACCCATAGCACCCAAATGTTGAGGGCTGGTTATTTTACTGGTAATTAAATCTTTGGCGACCGCCGCAAAGTCGTCATAGGCGCGTTGACGATGTTCTTTCAGTGCTGCTTGATGCCAACGTGGACCAAATTCGCCACCACCGCGGATATTCGCGATCACATAGACCCCGCCTTTGTCTAACCAGGCTTTGCCTAAGGTGCCAGAATACGATGGCGTCAATGAAATCTGGAAACCACCGTAGCCATATAATAAGGTTGGGTTGTTGCCATCGTAATTGAGGTTTTTACGCTTGACGATGAAATAAGGAATTTTGGTGCCATCCGCCGAGGTCGCAAATTGTTGCAAGGTTTCATAGGGCGTCGAATCAAAAAACGCTGGCGCAGATTTTAAAGTGCTACGTTGGTCACTGCCTGCATGCGCCAGCAAATAAACACTTGGCGTCAGGTAATCTGAATAACTGAGCAGGTAATCATCGGATTTGTCGGCATCCATCGGGCTGACGGTAATGCTGCCCAAGGTTGGCAATTTGACTTCTCTCATGACCCATTTGCCGTCTTTCAGAGACCATTCTTTGAGATTGCTTTTAACATTATCCAAGGCTTGCAGCAGCAAGAAATGGCGGGTTGTCGCTAAACCTGTAAATGAAGTGCTGTCGCTCGGTTCAAATAATGTATTGAAATTACGGTCACCTTTTTCAAATGCAGAAAACTTGATCGCCAAGACAGCACCAGCAGGATAGGTTTTGTCTTTCAATGTCCATGCCTGACGCAAGGTAATGAGTAACTGATCTTCAAAAAACGCCAGATCAGCCTGAAGTGGGACGTCGAGTTTTTTAAGTTTGCCGTGTTCACGTACATATTGTTCTGAACTGTAAAAATCGATTTGTCGTTGCACTAATTCATAATGCAAATTTGCATGATTGACACTTTGTGCAGCGACGGATAAATCGGTTTTTTTGCTTTCTAAAATAAGCTTGGCAGCTGTAATCGGTGTGCCACGTTTCCATTCTTTTACTTGTCGTGGATAGCCAGAATCGGTTAAGGTATTTTTACCAAAATCGGTCGCGACAAATAGCGTATTCAGATCACGCCAATCGACCGTCATTTTTGCTTCTGGTAAATGAAATCCGTTCTTCACAAATTGTTTGCTGCGCAGGTCAAACTCACGCAAGGTCACGGCGTCGGCGCCACCGCGCGATAACTCGATCAGGCAGCGGTCATAAACTGGCTCGCGGCATTGGCTATTTTTGAAAACCCAGTTTTCGTTTTCATTTTTTGCCAACGCATCAATGTCTAAAACGGTTTCCCATTTTGGGTCTGCTTTGCGATATGCTTCTAATGTCGTTTTGCGCCATATTCCACGCGGATGGTCGGCGTCGGTCCAAAAATTGTAGACGGCATCGCCCATTTGAGTGATGCCAGGAATGCGGTCTTTCGAGTCTAAAATTACTTGTAATTCACTACGTAAATGTTGAAATCCAGCATCATTATCGAGCTTGTTGCGTGTTTCCTGATTACGTAATTTCACCCAGTCTAAGGCTTTTTCGCCAGTCACATCTTCCAGCCACAAATTGGGATCCTGACTTTGCGCGGTACTGATGCCAGCAACACTACATAAATAAAGGGCGGCGATGATTTTGGATGGGTGTCTCATTGATTCTCCGATGGGATGTCGATTTATTTTTGACTAGGGATCTTAGTCTTGGTGTCGGTCGTGTCTTTGTATAATGCACAACGAATAATAATCGAAACTTGATAAAAATACCGCTGCATTGGCACGCAGCGGTATTTTTTGGTGGCGGGTCGCGGAAATAGTTTCCGGAGTTAAACTGTTCGCATTTAATAGCTTGCTACGATAGAAGCGCTGTTCATGTCTGTCGTTGCGTAGAACAAGATGTAGTAGGTCGTTGCTTGTGGTGACAGTAAGGTGATGGTTTCAGTATCACTGGTGCCGGTGGATTTGGCATCATAGCTCGATGTGGTTGCCGCGCTTGTGGCTTTCACATAGATTTCACCACCGCCAGTGCGTTTGATACTGAGCTTTTTAGCGCTCGCGGGCACCAGAATTTTGTAAAGTTGACTACTGCCTTGCGCGAGTTGAATATGATCAACCAGAACCCCATTTTTTAACGTCACCGTTGCCTGTGTAATTGGGCAACTTACACCGACCGTTTTAAACGCATTGGTCACGTCGGCAACTCGATAAGCGCGGTTCGCGGCCGCTTTTTCTACGCCGCAAGCGCCTTGATTAAACGTGCTATTACTTGTCCAGTAAAGGCGGTTTGCATCGGCCATCACTTCAAAGGCTTTACGTGTATTCCAATCGCTGGTCGTTGCCAGCAAATAAAATGCTTTGTTGTACACGCCACTGGTATTGTGCACATCCAGGCTGCTGTTATATTTGCTCGCATGATCGATAGAACTGCCATCAAGTGGTGGGTTGTACATGTAACGCAAAGCACCCGACGTTTTGAAAATGTCGACGCCGACTTTGAAGTCATTACTTCCTTTAACGAAGTATTTAACTGCTTCGCCAGCCATGTCTGAAAACGCTTCGTTCATGCCACCCGACATGCCGGAATACACTAAATTAGAATTTTGCTCCGTAAATCCATGACTAATTTCATGTCCGGTCACATCTAACGAAGTCAGTGGGTAGAAGTGCGATGCACCATCGCCAAAGTTCATGCTGGTACCGTCCCAAAATGCATTTTCATACGCCACGCCATAGTGAACTTTCATTTTGAGTTTTTGACTGATCGGCCGGATACCCAAATAGCTCTGGTACATATTGAATACCTGATTGCCAAAATAATGCGCATCGTTCATCGGCGAATAGGCACCGTTCACCGGTTTAACCGTGTTACGTGGGCAAGTGAATGTGTGCAAGCTACCATTGCCGGAGGTACTATTATTCATATTGTAGGTATCGACATTGGCGCTGCTTAGTTTGCAATTGGCACCTTTGACGTCGACGTCCATGAATGAAAAACCTGGCGTCGTTCCATATTCGTAGAGACCAGTCTTCGTATTTCCCCCAGGGCCCGTACCAATCTCTGTATGAGTCAGACCTTCCCATTGCTGCAAAATGACACCCGTATTGGCATCGATAATGAAGTGTGGCCGGGAAGGGCGATTCGGGTGTGATGTGTCGACAAACGACACCACATAAACGAGTTGCGCTACTTGTTCGTGATTGAGTCGGACGTATAACTGGGATTGATCATTTTCTGTGCTGCTTGTTTGCGCCCGTGTTTTGGCAAGGGTTAGTGCCTGTTGCGGCCCATAAAGTGGCGTGATCGAGGGAATATCCTTACCAATCTGACGCACAACCGCGCCCGATAAACTGGCTTGTTGGCCTGCTGGTGCGGTGTCTTCGGTTATGGTTTCTCCCCAGACTGGTACACCTTGGTGAAATTGTTGGTAGCGCGTGACCAGTTTGCCATTCGCGTAACGTTGACTACGTAAAGGTTTTAGTTCCTCGCTACTCAAGCCTAAACTCAAGCCTAAGTGTTCGCTGACAGAAATTGCTACGTTTGCCCGGTTGTTCGCTATCAAAGGTGTCAATAAATTGCTGAGCTCGACGCGTTCTGCAGCATGGATGTTCGCGGCTGATGTCACAATCAAGGCAGTGATTGTCAGTTGTAGGTGATACTTTGTTTGTATGGGTGACTTCATTTTTTCTCCAACGATGGTTTTAAATGGCATGCACCAATTGAACTTGCTCAATGCATTGCGCAACAATGACCAATGCACCGGTCATTGTTGTTAGTAAAGCAAGTAAAATTGTTGAAAAGAAATATTAAAGTGTCGTAATGTATCGAAAAAACAAATCGTGAAATTTTTAAAACAAATTAAATTTCTATAATTAATGAAAAGCAGAATTAAATTGTTTAAAAATTCAATATTTAAATGAATATTCGGCAATAAGTATCATTATGTATCAAGTATTTTTACTGAAAATAGTAAAATAGAACTGCCTTGCATAGCAGGGATCTTGACTGTGATGAAAAAAGTGGCTCGCATCTATCCCTTAGAACCCTGGTACGGCTATTTTTGGTACGGAATAAATAGGGGGAAGACTTCAGGCATGCTTGCCAGATGGAGCAGGTTTTGTGGATTTCGCTGGCGTTGCCGATGCGGTGATGTTTTGGCGTATCCATTTTTGCATGTCTTGCCAGATACGTTGCACTTCGGCATCAGGTGGCATTTGACTAGCATTCGGGAGTTCTATCGTGACAACAGGAATGTCTTTATGCAAACCACTGTAATTGCCGAGTGATCCCGGATACACGCCCACCCGATTGTAGATGAGGCGGCCGAAGCGACTCGGGGGCGCTGCAGGGCCATCGAAATCAAGCACGCCAAAAGGGGCATGGACAGAGATAACGACGTCGGGTTTGAATTTTTCTATGGTGTCGTAGACCCAGCGACTTTCTGGCTCAGAGATGGGCGCTTTGCCAGGGTAACGGCGAGGATCACTGCGGGTGACGCGTGACCAATATGCGGGTGCTTCTTTTTGCCAATCAGGAGTCGGAAAATTGCGATTCAGATCGACCCCATGCGCGTTCATGCGTCTCGGTTTGGTGGCCAATAGGCCATCAGGGTTGACGATTGGGGCAACTTTCCATTGAAATTCTTGCGCTCCCGTTTTTTGCATGTCATTCAACCACTTAAAAACGATGGCTGACGCGGTTTGTTCGTCGCCATGTATGCCACCGATCAGCAAAACTTTGATCGCGTGTGGATGCTTGGTATCCGCGCTTAAATCGCGAGATAGCAGTGGAAACCCATTCAGAGAATTGATTCCTGTCGGCTGTAACTTAACGTTGCGACAATCATTGGCAGAAATTTTTGGCAACCGGGCAGCCAGAGGAGTGCACCAATCGGTGATGACCTTGGCCTTGGGTGCCGTTGCTGGCGCTGCGACAGACGTTTGCAATAAACCCAGGGACGCCGTCACGAAAAACATCGCGACGGCGATGTTTTTACGTTCCGAGTAAGAATTGTTGCAGCAAGATGCAATGACACTACTTTTCAACGGACTCCATTGCATCTCTGCTTCAACTCCTTCGTTCTGTTTTTGAGTTTATTTCAAGCCGGCAGCGGCACGTAAGATCGCTGCTTTATCCGTGCGTTCCCAAGTGAACTCTGGTTCTTCACGGCCAAAGTGGCCGTATGCTGCGGTCCTGGAATAAATAGGGCGCAACAGATCCAGCATCTGGATAATGCCACGTGGACGCAAGTCAAAGTGTTCATTGACCAGTGCTGCGATTTGATCATCAGGAATCACACCTGTGCCTTCGGTGTATACCGTGACATTCATTGGGCGGGCGACGCCAATCGCATAAGCCACCTGAATCTGGCATTGACGCGCCAGACCAGCAGCAACAATGTTTTTAGCAACATAACGTGCTGCGTAGGCGGCAGAGCGATCCACTTTTGTTGGATCTTTACCAGAGAATGCACCACCGCCGTGTGGGCAAGCACCACCGTACGTGTCAACAATGATTTTACGACCAGTTAAACCGCAATCGCCTTGTGGCCCACCGATGACAAAGCGACCGGTTGGGTTGATCAGGTATTTAGTGTCTTGCAACCATTCTTTTGGCAACACAGGTTTGATAATTTCTTCGATGACAGCGTCGATGAACGACTGCTTCATCTTGGTCGCTGTTTCGCTTTGGTCAGGGCTATGTTGTGTCGACAGGACGACGGTATCAATGCTATGTGGCTTACCATCGACATAACGCATCGTCACTTGGGACTTTGCATCTGGACGCAAGAATGGCAAACGGCCATCTTTACGCAATTGTGCCTGACGTTCTACCAATCGGTGCGCATAGTAAATCGGTGCTGGCATCAGTTCTGGTGTTTCATCGCAAGCATAACCAAACATCAGACCCTGGTCACCAGCGCCAATGTTGAGGTAATCATCGCTTGCACGATCAACACCTTGCGCGATGTCATTCGATTGTTTATCGTAGGCGACCAGTACTGCGCAACCTTTGTGATCGATGCCGTAGTCAGTGTTGTCGTAACCAATACGCTTGATGGTGTCACGTGCAACTTGAATGTAATCAACGTGGGCATTGGTGGTGATTTCACCTGCCAGCACAACCAAACCAGTATTGGTCAGGGTTTCAGCCGCAACGCGGGAACGGGGATCTTGTTCAAGAATCGCGTCAAGAATCGCATCAGAAATTTGATCGGCGACTTTATCCGGATGTCCTTCGGACACGGATTCGGAGGTAAAAAGGAAATCATTTGCCATCGCAGGCTCCTATAAAAAATGACCGTAAAAATTGTGCCGCAGTCGGAAAGAGAACCTGCGACGCTTTAGCGGAACTTATATACCGCCTCGCAAGTTGTCTGTTAACTCGGCGGTGGCACGCTTTTCGGGTTCCGGAGAACATCCAAAGCATGCCAATGTGTGATATTTTACGCCTTCTATTCAAGCTGTGTCGAATACCCCTCATTTTTTCTAACATTCTTGATCAGCCTCATGCTCGTCACTCTCTTCCGATTCTTATCCATTTTCCCATTACCGGTGCTGCATTTCATCGGTGCGCTAGTGGGGCGTGTCGTCTATTTGTTGTCAGGATCATATCGTCGACGTTTGCAGGAAAATCTCGCGCGCGCCGGTTTTTCTGCGCATTTAGGCGACGCTATCCGTGAAGCCGGTAAGAACGTGTTAGAGCTGCCATTCATCTGGTGCGCCAAACCAGAGCGGGTATTGGCGACTGCAACGATGGAAAATTGGGAACTCTTGCAGCAAGCCTTGGATGCCAAAAAAGGCGTTATTTTATTGACACCACATTTAGGTTGTTTCGAAATTGTGGCGCAAATGATCGCCGCCCACACCCGATTGACCGTGTTGTATCGACCACCACGTAAAGCCGCTCTCAAACCTTTGATTGAAGGTGCCCGTGCGCGCGACAATCTTTTGTTGGCCGCAGCGAATTTGTCCGGTGTGCGGATTATGGCCAAGGCACTTAAAAAAGGCGAAGCGATCGGTTTGTTACCAGACCAGGTGCCGCAAGAAGGCGAGGGCGTGTGGGCGAATTTTTTTGGCAAAAAAGCCTACACCATGACCCTGTCAGCTAAATTGCACGGCATGAATGGTGCGCCAATTATTTTGACGTACGCCGAACGTCTGCCGCACGGTAAAGGCTACGTTGTGCGATTTGTCAAATTTGAAGAAGAACTGAGCAATGATGTGACACAACAAGCCGAAGCCATTAATCGGGCAATGGAAAAATTAATTGCACGTTCACCTGGTCAATATTTCTGGAGTTATAACCGATATAAAAAGCCGGATGGTGTTGCAGGTCCTGATAGTTCAGCAGAACAGCAGGAGCACGCATGAGAGTCGTGCTTGCCTTAATGTGGTTATTGCATTGGCTGCCGTTGCCAATACTCGGACGACTTGGTGAAGGCGTTGGTCGTATTTTATTTACTTTGATTCCCAAACGTAAGCACATCACGCTGACCAACTTGCGTTTGTGTTGGCCCGATCTGAGTGAAGCCGAACGAGAAAAAATCGCCAAACAACATTTTCAGATGTACGCACGAAGTGTGTTCGAGCGGGGCATTTTGTGGTGGGGTTCAGAAGCAAGGCTGAAACGTCTGATTGTGGTAGAACCAAAAGTGCCGCTGGACGTGATCAATGCCGGACCAACGATTTTGATGTGTCCACATTTTGTGTGTCTGGATGTGGCTGGCGTCGCGGTGATGCTGGAATCTTCTTTGTGCTCAATTTATACCGAACAGCGCAACAAAGTGTTTGACCGTGCACTACGCCGTGGGCGTTCACGTTTTCGTCCTGTGAAGTTATTTTCTCGTGCCGAAGGCGTCAAGCCAATTATTCGTGCAATGACCAAAGACGGGCTTCCCTATTTCATGTTACCTGACATGGATTTTGGTGCTAAGAACGCGGAGTTCATTCCATTTTTTGGCATTCCCGCCGCGACCTTAACCGCAATGCCCCGTCTTGCAACCAGTACCGGCGCACAAATTGTGCCCGTAATCGCGACCATGCTACCCAATTATCGTGGCTGGAAAGTGACGTTTCACCCGCCGTGGGAGAACTATCCGGGTGACGACATCACTGTCGCTACGCGTCAGATGAACGCGTTTATCGAACAAGAAATTTTAAAAGCACCCTCCGAATATTTCTGGGCGCATAAACGATTCAAAACTCGGCCTGAGGGTGAAACTGGGGTTTATTAGACATGTCGGCCTTCATTGTGAAGGCACATTATTCGCTAAAAAAGTCTATCTTTAACAACTGCATTGATCATCAAGGCTAGCTTACCCCGAATTCATTTTGGTTATCAATGATCGATCAAATAGGTTCCGGAAGTAGGTTGCATCACCGAAAAGAATCAATATTTTCGGTGATGATAGTACGCACGAACATTGTTTTTTTATTGTCTATTTATTACAGGTAAAAAATAACGCCACTTGTTCTGTTCAAACTTAATTTCCTACCGCCACGCCGTTAATGTAGAGTCGACCATTTTGTCCAATAGCGCCAATGACCGTATTGCCGCCGTTATCTGCAACTGCGCTTGGATATCCTACATATAATCCATTTAATTTACTCCATCCACTGTATACGCTGGAGGCAGGTGATGATTGCGTACTGGACGACAGACCAGCAAGAGAATTCGTGGTAACCAGAGACAATTTTTTTGTAGTTGGATTCAAAAGCGGTACCACAGGCCCAAATCCGCCGTCATTGGAAATATTGGTGACAGTTGCGCTCCAAAGACTGTCAGAAACACTCTCTTTAATAAAAACGACATTTGCAGTCCCGGGTTGACGATAGAAGAGTGCTATTTTGCCGTCGCTATCGATGCTTGCGTTCGTTGTGCTAGCGGCGCTTGTTGTCGGGAAGTGAGAATCAATGTTAAAGGTTTCGGCGTTATTTGCCGTCTCGATCCAATGAGAAATTTGCCCATTTCTCGACGTGCCAAATACATGAATTAATCCATTTTTTGAAACTACCACCGTTGGGTCTCCAAAAAGGTCTGCACCACCAATATCTGACCATGATGACCAAGTATCTCCAGTACGTTGATGAATGGCACTGATGCCTTGTCGATCATTTCGGATAAATACATGGAATAAGCCGTTTTGACTCGTCGCTACGATTGGCGAACCCAAGCTTGCCAGGCAGCTCGCATTGGGATCACAGTTCATTGTAGGAATTCCCAAGCTAAGCCATTTTGTAAAGTTTAATCCGCCAGCAGTATTTTCAATTGAGGTAACAATTTTAAGACTTTCAGGCGCGCCATCCGTATTTTGAGCGAGTGGAATACTGAGAGCGAACACTTGCATTCGATTATCGGGAACGGGTCTTTTTGCAACAGCGACACCGGGCATCAGTGGATCTGAGCTTGTTTGTAAAACTGGGCCAGTCCATTGCTGATTAGCATTGGGGCGAGACCACACTGCAAGTTTGCCGTTTTGTACTGAAAATGCAGCGAGGTTCCCTGACTGGGTTTGAGTTAACCAAGCAGTGCCGCCAGAATATTTAGGATATGAGGTACCGAAATAGCCTAAATAATTATTTTCTTGGGAGAGTAAATTGTGATCCCAATATTTGTAGGCATCAAATACGGATCTTTTGACAGTGTATTCGCTGGCGCCTAAGTTGCCCTGATATTGTCCAATGGAATAACCGAGGTAATTTCTCAGGCTAACTCTGGGTACTGACGTTGATGCAGCCAGATATTGATTAAGCGCTACGTCAACGAATCTCCCGACATAAGTATGATCCGTATTGTCGAAATTCACATAATCGATTCCTGTACATGCCGGGCAAGAATATGGTCGGGGGTCAAGGGTTCGAATCACTGTTGGTTTATACTGATTCATTAAAAATACAAGAGCGTTGACGAGATCACTTTTACTGCCATAAGTTGATGACTTCAAACCGATTCCATCTGTACCTGTTGGAACGATTGTGGCATAAGAAGAAGGCGCAACTCCCTCATATAAATGATAAAGCGCATACGCGGCGTCCGGATCGCCACCATCAGGTAAATTAAGAAAAATAAGAACGACAGAGGGATTGGACCTCAGGGTGTTTTTTTCAGCAACGATACCGTTTGGTAAAGTGAGTAACGAGCGTATCCATGTCAGCGACGTATTCGATTGCTTTAACATTGCCGCATAGGCAGCGCGTGCTCCTTCTTCACGTTGTGCGGCGTAAAGTGTTCGGGGATCCCCCGTCAGCGATCCATTAGACTCCCCTGCAGTAACATACACGGTAACGACGCCGGTGCCCGCACTAACAGAGGCCGATAAATCTGGGTTCATGAACAAGATATCATCATCTTCATGCGCCACAACTTGCATTACCATTGGCGCCGGTGTCATCACCTGACTTCGCGCGATCAGAGGCGAACAAAGGGTAAAACCGAGAATTGTTGCAATGACATATTTTGATAATTGCATCTCTGAAAGAGCTAATTTCAAATAGCGATTTATCCCCGGAGAATATTTCATCACAATCCCATTTTCAAAAATTTTTAAGTCGTAGTTTGATGTCGACACGCGCAATGCGAGAACAGTGTTTCGGCATGACGTTTTGACGTATACCGTTTGATTTTTTACATCTAATGAGTGATGGTTTGGAAGTGAGCGCCTGCTCTTATCTACTGCGACGATGGTAAAAGCGAAGATCTTTTCAAGTCAATGGCAGAGAATCATTGCTTAGCCTTTTTTCGGGTCTATCTTTATTCTTTAAATATGCTTTTAAAGAGAATTTACAATTCCAGACTTTTTATTAATTAAAAGCAATAGTGGCTGCAAAATTTGCGTCGTATTCGCGGCTTATTGACAACGTCCATTGATGGCCTCTACAATCGGTGTCCAGGTGCTAAGGGGCGCCTGCCCGCACAAGAGGCTCTCACCCTGCTATTTCACTTATTTTCTTTTGATTAATGTGATATTGCCATCTTCGTTTGACGTCAGCGGGTCGTCGATAAGCGAATGGGAGTCTGTCATGTTATCGTCTTGTTGTCCTTTCTTTGTCGTCCTTTTTCAAACTGCATGTCAGTTGCTATCGTTGCGAACTGATGTTTGCGGTCGTGTCCCCGGAGTGTCGTTATGAATGCCTTGACGACAGAAATCAAAACTCGTGCGCGGCTGTTGCTGAAGCTGCTGCAGAATCAAAATGTGGCGGCCAATAAGCGTGCACTTATCCTGAGTCGCAAGCAAAAATGGGAGTTACCGGAGGAATGGCAATTACGCCATTGTCTTAATCTGGCGGCTGTCGATTGTGGTTTTCAGCATTGGGAACAAGCGCGCGATATATTAGGTGGGAAAGCACTTAGTGATGCAGATATGGGTGATTTTTGGCATGGTGCGGAAGTGGGTGGTTATACCAATCATTGGTTCTCAAGTTATGCGGAAGCACTCGTCCAATTGCACGCACATCCGGAGGATTATTTGTTGCCGTATCGTCGCCACTATGTGGTGGTTGGTGTCGATTATATTCGTGCCTTAGGCGTGAATCCCGATGATGCTTCCTGGTTGATCATTGGCAATGATGTAGTTGCCGGGTACGGATCTATGAGCTGGCAGACCTTAGCGCAGCAACGGTTGCAGGCAACCCGCGTTGAACGTTTTGAAAAAGTCTGGGATGTGCAGCAAAGTCAGTTAGATTTGCAATCGACGGCAGACGAAGTGCAGCGCGTGTTGAAGTCGTTTGTACAACAAGGACGTTTGATCAAAATTCCAGATCAACGCAAAAAACGGCTGGTGATTTTGCGGTGGTTGGTCGATCAATTAGAAGCGACACGCCGTTATTCAGAAGCGGAAATAAACAGTTTCTTTTTGGGTTTTCATGAAGACTACGCAACGTTGCGACGAGAAATGATTATTAACGGCTTGATGCTCCGAGAAAACGGCGTGTATTGGCGTCAGCTCGAAGATGTTGATGTTGCTGCCTGAATGTAAATACTCCCCCTGCCTGGATATAAAAAGCGCCCTCATATCATTGTGATACGAGGGCGCTTTTTTAATACTATCGGGGAGTATATTTTTCTTTCACGAGATTTATGGCAATAACTCCACTTCACCAGGCAATAAACTGTTTGCCGGAAATGCGTCTCCTTGCTTGAGTTTATCGTAGTAGGGTTTGAAATCAGGTGCCGTACCGTCAAATAATTCCTGGAAATTATCGATCACGAAATAGGTTTCTTGATAGCTATCTATCTTGTATAGAGTATTGAGGCAACGTTCGATGTTCAGATGAATATGGCGTGACGTTGTTCCTGGCGTCAGGCAATATTCAACTTCACCACCGGACGATAAGATGCCGGCTCCGTAAATTCGCAAGCCATCTTTAGTATTGATCAAACCAAATTCCACCGTGTACCAATACAAGCGCGCAAGTTGATCCAGACCGCCGAGTTTCATGGCTTTCAAACCGCCTTTGCCGTACAACTGCATGTAGTCGGCAAATACTGGATTGAACAACATCGGTACGTGTCCAAAGAAATCATGGAACACATCGGGTTCGACGATGTAATTGAATTCTTCTGGCTTGCGTAACCACACAGTCACTGGAAAACGACGATTCGCCAGATGTTCAAAGAAGGTCAGTTCAGGAATTAAGCCAGGTACCGCAACGATAGTCCATCCTGTTGCTTTGAATAATGCATCTGATGTTTTAGTGAATTCCGGGATGCCATTGGCGGCATCCATTTGCACCAACGCATCGATAAACTCGTCACAAGCACGACCAGGTAACAAGCTCATTTGGCGTTGATACAGCTTGCGCCAGAGTTCGTGTTCTTCTTCGCTGTAGGCTGCCCAGTTTTGCTGCACGACGTAATGTTCGTCAGCATGCGTGTAGTCGCCGCGTAATTCTGCACCGTCAGATTTGCTGGCGACTGTCGCTAAAAAATCTTTGTTCGAAACGGTGGTATCGAGAGTTGTCGTATCCATTTTATTTTTTCTTTGTTAACGCTTTTTTAAGAACAAAAGGCTGACATCTTGAAGTGTCAGCCTTTTGTCATTGTCTCATGGTAGCTTGTCTGTAGCAGAGTAATCAGGCGGTTGCCTTATCGTCCTTCAATACACCGCGACGAATTTGATCGAGTTCAATCGATTCAAACAAAGCACGGAAGTTACCTTCGCCAAAACCTTGATCACCTTTACGTTGAATGATTTCAAAGAAGATCGGGCCGATCACCGTTGTTGTGAAGATTTGTAATAACAATTCGCGGGATGTTTCCGTGCTCTTACCGTCGATCAGTACGCGCAGCTTGCGCAATTCTTCGAGGTTTTCGCCGTGGCCTGGCAAACGACGGTCTACCAGATCATAGTAAGTTTCTATCGTGTCCTGGAAGCTCACGCCTGCTACTTTCATATCGCTGACGGTTTTGTAGATATTGTCCGTACCCATCGCAATATGTTGTACGCCTTCGCCATGGTATTGATCCAGATATTCTGCGATCTGAGATTTGTCATCCGACGATTCGTTAATAGGAATACGAATCTTGCCACATGGGGAAGTCATCGCTTTGGATTTCAGGCCCGTGTGCTTACCAGCGATATCGAAGTAACGGATTTCACGGAAATTAAACAGTGTTTCATAGAAATCGGCCCATTCCTTCATGCGGCCACGATGCACATTGTGTGTCAGGTGATCAATGTAAGTCAGGCCATTACCGACAGGATTAGAAGCCACGCCTGGCAACGCGACGAAGTCTGCATCATAAATGCTGATGTTACCGATTGCGCCAGCTTCTGCACCGTCTTTACCATGCCAGCGGTCAACGAAATAAATTAAGGAATCGCCAATGCCTTTAATTGCTGGAATGTTCAATTCCATCGGACCAGTTTTGTTATCGAAGCCCCATGCACCTAATTCGAGTGCGCGTTTGTACGCAGCGTTTGCATCTTTGACGCGGAACGCAAAAGCACACACAGATTGGCCGTGCTTACGGGCAAATTTTTGTGCGAAAGAATCTGGTTCTGCATTGATGATGAAGTTGACGTCGCCTTGACGAAATAACGTGACATCTTTCGTGCGATGCTTTGCAATTGCCGTAAAGCCCAATGTGAGGAACAAATCGCCGAGTGCTTTTGGATCTGGTGCGGCATATTCGATAAACTCAAAGCCATCGGTACCCATTGGGTTTTCCCATGTTTGAAATGTCATGCTTGTCTCCGTTATTTAATAAGGTCAACTAAGGTCAACTAAGGTCAATATTTATAGGATAGCGCGCTTGAATGACGTGAAAAGCATTCAAAAAGCTTACTTACCCATCACGCCACACTGATTAAATCCCAGTGATTTGACGTAGATCAAGCTTTCAGTATAGTCCGTCAAACGCGCCATAAAATTTCAAAATAACCCAAACATTTGCCAATTTGAGCAATAATATTGCTGATATTATTAAATAAGTGGCATTTTATGACTGAGATATTGTTGGATAAGCTTGACCGTAAAATTCTTGCTATTTTGCAAGCCGATGGTCAACTAACAAATCAGGAAGTTGCAGAGCGCATTAACCTGTCGCCATCGCCGTGTCTGCGCCGCATTAAGCGCTTGGAAGAAACAGGCGTGATTCGCAAATATGTGGCCTTGCTGGAACCCGCCAAAATAGGCTTGGGTCTGCTCGCTTACGTCAACGTGCGCCTGGAAAAACATAGCGATCATCCCGGTAAAGGGGCGTCTCGTTCACCGCGTGACGATTTTTCTGCCTCAGTGGCGCAATGGCCAGAAGTTGTCGCTTGTTACGCCATGACGGGCGAGATGGATTATTTACTGCGTGTTCACGTCGAAGACATGAACCATTTTTCCCGTTTCATGATGGAAACCTTATTACGCCATCCAGCGGTACTCGATGTTAAATCAAGCTTTGCCTTGCAACAGATCAAAGAAACGACGGCGTTGCCTGTGTTGGGTGGTGGTTGAGCCATTCAAATAACAATAAAGCTTTAACAAGTGCGATACGTTATTTGTCCCGCAAACCCGGCAAATGCCTGATCCATTTTACCGCTGCGCGGGTATTGGCTTTGATGGTGTAGTCGATCGAGGCGACTTGTTCTTGAACGGCTTCACGCAAAACGCTAACAGCGTCTGCCGGTACCAATTTAAGGTACGCATCGGCTTCACCGTATTCGCGATGAATTTCCATACCAGCTTTTTTGGCGATATGGATCATGGTCTGATTCGACGACAGACAATGCATGTACAAAGTGTCAACGTCTGCATTACGGCAATGGATTGCGCCGCGTTCAAATAACTTGGCGCCAACGCCTTTGCCACGTGCAGTTTTTGAAACGGAAACACCAAACTCGGCGATGGTATCTTTATCCGTCACATCGTCATCTTCGCTACGCGGGGCAAACGCCAAATGGCCGACCCCGACCAAGCGGAAGTGATGGCTCATGACGCCAAAAACCTTGTCACGCGAGAAATCAATGCCTTCAACGTATTTTTCTATCATGGCATCCGGCAAATATGTGCCAAAACGCAATAAACGGTCGCTTTCTTCCAAAGCCAGGAAATGGCGAAGTATGCGATGTCTATCTTTTTCCGATAGTTCTTTGACGTAGACGCTTGGTTTGCCGGAACCGCTGGAGTTGCTGAAATTAAGAGGGAAAATATCGACAGGATTCATGACTGCTCCTTGCTGCAAAAGAAAATGGTGCAGCGCACAAAGTATTCTAGACGATTTGACTCAATTATTCCAGAAAACCCCTCAAATACGAAGAAATCATCTATTTTTAAATTGCTGCACCGCAGAAATTCTAGCTTCGCGAATGGCTTCTTGAATCTGCTGAGACCGATCTGCGTAGTGGCGCGCAATGTCACCACCATTCACTTGTTGCGCTGCATGCAAAGCACCTTCCAGAAACGCAGTTTGTGGAAAATTGATCGTTTCGAGACCGCTGCGGCCAAAACAATCACATTCGCTGGCGCGTAACATGTCAACAAAGCGTTGCGGTTTGCGAAATGCATCATTACGGGTGAGGAGGTCAACAATGGTCGCTGGTCGCATTTCTAACGCGCGTCCGACGTTGCCATGGTCACGTGCAGTCATAAACGCCAGATCACGACAATCAGACGGGACTTTGAGGCGATGGCAGACAATATCGACTAATTTCGCACTTTGTTCTTCATGCCCAAGATGCCGTGGCCAAAGTTCTGGCGGCGTGGTGCCTTTGCCAAGGTCATGCAATAGCGCCGCAAATCTGATGGATAAGGAATAAGCCTGTGCTGCCGCATAATCCACCACCAACATGATGTGGATGCCGGTATCAATTTCTGGGTGGTATTTAGCAGGCTGTGGCACACCCCATAGCGCGTCGAGTTCGGGAATTAAACGTTTCAACGCACCACAGGCCCGGAGCACTTCAAACATGCGTGATGGCGTGGCTTCCATGAGGCCCCGCGCTAATTCTTGCCAGACACGTTCAGGAACGAGGGCATCGACTTCGCCGGCATTGACCATTTCTGTCATCAGCGCCATGGTTTCGGGCGCAATAGAGAAATCGTAGGGCGCGACTGAAAAACGCGCAGCGAACCGGGCTAAACGCAAGATTCGTACTGGATCTTCGGCAAACGCCGCCGACACGTGGCGAAATACTCGTTGTTGCAAATCTTGTTGGCCACCAAACGGGTCGTGGATAATGCCGTCTTCATCTTGCGCCATGGCATTGATCGTCAGATCGCGGCGTATCAAATCCTGCTCTAAAGTAACGTGTTCATCGGTGTGAAAGACAAAGCCTTTGTAGCCCGCTGCTGTTTTACGCTCTGTCCTTGCGAGTGCATATTCCTGGTTTGTTTTGGGATGCAAAAATACCGGAAAATCTTTGCCTACTGGCCTGAAGCCTTCCGCCAGCATTTCTGCGGGTGTGCTACCGACAACGACATAGTCACGGTCCTGTATTGTTAATCCCAACAAGGCATCACGAACGGCACCGCCAACGATGTACGTTTTTTTCATGCTTATTTTTCTGCCCTGGCATCATGCCATGCCATTGTCTCCGTCTCTGCGCAGGCTTCACGGATCCATTGCATGACGGCAGGGTGGGTCGCGACGCGGTCCGCATAGGCTTGCAAGGCAGGTGCCAGAGACACGCCGTACGTGCGGAAGCGCATCACGACCGGCGCAAAATAAGCGTCAGCAATTGAAAAATCACCAAATAAATAATCATGCGCACCGTACAAGGCAAAACACTCTTCCCATATTTCGCTAATACGGCCGATATCTGCTTGTGCACCTAAGGTTCGTCCTTTGCCTGGCAAAGTTGCACGAATATTCATCGGCATATCAAAGCGCAATGAAGAAAATCCAGCATGCATTTCTGCGCAAATACTGCGCGCATGCGCCCTTGCGGCAACATTTTCGGGCCATAAATTTAATATTGAAAATTGGTCAGCTAAAAATTCACAAATTGCCAATGAATCCCACACCTTCATGTCGCCCATTAACAGAACCGGCACCTTGCCGGCGACGGAATATTCGGCAATGCGTGTGGTGGTATCAGGTTGTCCTAGCAAGATGCGAATTTCCTCAAAGGGAATGCCAAATGCTTTCATCAAGATCCATGGGCGCATTGACCAGGAAGAGTAATTTTTGTTACCGATGACGAGCACTATTTTGGAGCGACGGTCGTTCATGATGGCAGCCAGGGCAGGGTGTATTTCTGTATCTTGCATTATTGTTTTATCTCGTCAGGTAAATCGGCATCGCTAGCTGACATGCCTTTGGGCACAACGGTGCCGAGACGTGCTTTCAGGGATTGAGGTTTCTTTTCAAATAATGCTGCGTAGTAGGTTGCATTTGACAAAACGTTTTTGACGTAGCCACGTGTCTCATTGAATGGAATGGTTTCAGCAAAAATTGCGCCTTCGACGGGGCGCGTCAATTTCGCTCGCCAGGCGCGAGGTCTGCCAGGGCCCGCATTGTAGGCGGCCGACGCCAAGGCTTGGGAACCGCCTAAATCAGTGAGTACCATATTGAGATAATTGGTGCCCAGCACGATATTGGTATCAACGTCGTTGACTTGCTCTGGTACGAAGTTGCCTAAGCCCATTTTTTTTGCGACATAGCGTGCGGTCGCTGGCATGATTTGCATCAGGCCAGAAGCGCCCACCTGAGATTTTGCCGTCATGATAAAACGTGATTCCTGGCGTATCAGTCCGTAGACCCACGCCATATCCAACCCCAATGCTTGCGTTGTTTTGTACATGCTTTCGTTGAATGGGGTAGGGTAGCGCTGGCTAAAATCGAGCTCACCTTTGGTGCGGTCCGACGTATTGACCATACGATCGAGCAAGTTATTTTTGCGCGCCAGTTCTGCTGCTGCCAGATATTGGCGTTCATTGAGTTTGCGTAATTCCCAGTTCCATTCCCGATGGCCCTCAGTGCGCAAATTCATCGCATAAAATCGTAAGGCACGTTGTAAATTTGGATTTTTTTCCATGGGCGCAAGTTCTTCTGCGCTGATAGGTCTGGCGACAACCGGAACACCGATCTTCTGGCCATTTTCTTCTAACGAAAGTTGTCCATAAAAATGGATTTGGTCAGCAATACTGGCAAAAATACGCCGTGCTTCGTCGGCTTTACCTTCTGCTTTTAACGCGCGGCCTAACCAATATGTCCAGGTTGGCTCATTTTTTAACGTTGCTGGCATAGCGTTAATGCCATTTTTGACTAATTTCCAGTCGCCTTCTCGCAGTGCGGTGCGAACACGCCATTGGTAAGCCTCATTCGAGAAGCTGGCGCCATCTGCACGTACCCAATATGCCAGGGCTTCTGGCTCTAGTTTTAATGCTGACTGTAAGGCGATTTGTGCCCAGCCATTGCTGCGCTGTTCGTCGCTGAGTTTAGTACTAAACCGTGAAAGTAATTCTGCTGCATCGGACGGCTCATTTTTTGCGATGCGACCCAGGGCAACGACAAAGAGTTCACGGCTGGATTGACTGTTTTCTGGCCCTTGTTTGAACATCTTTGCTGGCTTGTCGAACACTACACTGACTTTTTTCTCTGGAATATCAAGTAATTTCCCTAAGCGTTGCGCCAGTGGTTGGGCTCCGTTTTCGGCGGCCATACGCATTTGCGTCCACAAATCTGCCTTTGTGAATTGGCCATTGTCGGTCAGGTAGGTAATCAGGCTATAACAGCCTTCGCCATAATCGCGTGGTGCCGTCAGTAAATTTTTAGCCTCGTTACTGACTTTTTGACCTTTTACGGCTTTCGATAAAAGAGCGTAGCAACGCAATTGGTTGTCATCCGCGACGACGAATAAAGGGTATTGTTGATCGAATAAGTCCCAATTGCCATGCTTACCGAGCAAACTCAGCCAGTCATTGCGCATGCGGTCCGCAATCGCGCTACCTTCATAATGGTTGATGAAATCAGCGATTTCAGTGTTTGACGCCCGTAGCAGGTGTGACCGGATACGGTAATAGTCAACGTAGGATGGGATGTCGTAGGAAGTGAGCGCTGCTGCATGTTGTTCAGCGTTTTTAGGATCATCGTGATAGGCAGCATCACGGAGCGCCATAAAACGGTCATCGTCACTAATGAAGCTTCTTTTATCGATAGCCGTACAGGCGCCCGGATAGGTGCTTAAACCTGCTAAGATTACCAGACTAAGTTGTGCTATTTTATATTTCACGGACATCGTAAGTTCGTTATCAAAATCTAATTTCTGACAGTATGACACAGCCAACATCCAGCGCACACCTGAAGACAACAGAAGTTATCGATGAGCGTCGCACATTGCGCCAAACTTTATTGCAACAACGTCGCCAGCTTGACCCTGAATTGCGCAAGATGTGGGATCAATCCTTGATAGACCATCTCTTGGCATGGTGCGAGGCAGAAAAGCCAGCCAGCCTGGCTGTGTATTCGCCGATCAGGGGAGAGCCAGATTTGTGCAGAAGCTATTCTAGTATTAGTGCGATGGGGATTGCACTTGCTTTTCCGTTTGTGTTGACAAAAAACAGGCCTTTGGAATTTTTAGCATGGCGGGAAGGCGATCCGATGACGACTGATGAATTTGGCATACCGGTGCCGCTTCAGCGTGATCACTTGATTACGCCGGAAGCTATGTTGATTCCCTGCGTTGGTTTTAACGACCGCCGCTATCGGCTTGGTTATGGCGGGGGCTTTTACGATCGCACGCTCGCCGTGCTGCCGTCAGTGATTTCTATTGGTATTGCATATCAAAACCAACTGTGCGAGTTTGAGCCAGGAATACATGACATTGCCATGGTAAAGATCCTGACCGAAAGTAGTTGCGAATAGCGGTTCGAATTCAATGGGCGGTGACAATCAGGGAAAAGCCATCATTCCTCTTAATGGCAATGGTTCCAATCTGCATTCTTTGTTCTGAAACTATCGCGTGCCTGGGTCGCGTGTCTAGGCGCGGGCTGAGAGTTGCCCCTCTCATCCCATGACCTGATCGTTTTAAAACCCGGTCGCTAAGCCGTCTGGATTTCGAGGATCGGAATAACCATAAAAGACGTCTTTACCAATTTGTATCGTTTGCGTTTTCCCTATGACCTGACCCGCCTTTAAATGCTGCCCTTGTCGTTCCAGAATATCTAAGGTGTCGACGCTAATTCCTTTTTCGTAGCGTAATTGGTCAGGCATCCATTGTTGATGGATACGAGGTGAAATAGTCGCTTCGGCGACGTTCATATTAAAATCAATGACATTGATGATAGTTTGCAAGGTTGTCGTAATGATGCGACTACCACCTGGGCTACCAGTGACCAGAAATGGCTTATTGTCTTTTAACACGATGGTCGGAGACATGGAACTCAGAGGGCGTTTAAATGCCTGCACCGCATTGGCGGCGCCGCCTATTAAACCAAAGGCATTGGGTTCACCCGGCTTGATGGAAAAGTCATCCATCTCGTCATTGAGCACGATCCCCGTACCGGCTGCCACTATGCCACTTCCAAAATTCAGATTCAGAGTGTAGGTGGTAGCGACCACGTTACCGAATTTATCCGCGACACTGAAGTGTGTCGTTTGATCGCTTTCATAGGCCGCTGGCGTCCCGGGTTTAATCTTCTCAGATGGTGTTGCATGGGTGAGGTCGATTTTTTTGACCAGTGCATCGGCGTACGACTTAGACGTCAGTCCCGCAACTGGCACCTGAAGAAAATCCGGGTCGCCGAGATATTCTGAGCGATCAGCGTAAGCCAGCTTCATCACTTCACTTAACTCATGCAGCGTTTTGGCACTATTGGCGCCTTGCTCCTTGAGTGGATAATGCTCCAGCATATTAAGCATCTGTACGATATGAACACCACCTGAGCTCGGCGGCGGCATAGAAACGATTTGATAGCCGCGATAGTTGCCGGTGACAGGGACGCGTTCTACAGCTTTATAGTTTTTTAAATCTGTTGCTGAAATCAGACCCTGATGCTGCTGCATTTCGGCGACGATTTTTTTTGCAATCTCACCTTCGTAGAACGCCTTCGCGCCTTGTTCAGCAATCAGTCTGAGAGAGTGTGCCAAATCTTTTTGCACTAATTTATCAGCGACGCGTAAGGGGTGATCATTCTTGAAGAAAATTGCGCGACTTGCTGGCCATTTTCCTAGATGGTCACTATCGGCTTCGAGCAAGGAAGCCAGATGAGGGCTGATCGTGAATCCTTGTTCCGCCAAGCGAATAGCCGGTGCAATCACGTCCGCGAAGTGCATGCTGCCATATTTGCGCAAAGCAAGATCGAGTCCCGCGATGGTCCCGGGAACACCGATTGCCCGGTGGGTATAGGTTGAGCTGTCAGGGATGACTTTGCCTTGGGCGTCCAGATACATATCACGATGGGCTTTTTCTGGCGCTAATTCACGGAAGTCCAGAGCAATGTCTTTGCCCGATTTAGCATCGTGAATCAGCATGAACCCACCGCCACCAATATTGCCTGCATTCGGCAGTACTACTGCCAAGGCAAAACCAACTGCTACCGCGGCGTCCACAGCATTCCCGCCACGCTTTAAGATATCCGCACCAACCTGGCTTGCCAAGGCTTGTTCTGTGACCACCATGCCATTTTTATTGCTGACTGGACTGAGAATAGGGAAGTTGGTGTCGTAACGAATATTTGCGGCAATTTGCGCCTGGCCAGGGAGGCTGACTACGAACGCCAACGCGAGCCCGAGGGAAATTTTCTTTTTGTTGATCACTATTCTTCACTCCAAATACGTATTTTATTGCCAGACAATCATAAAACTAAAGCTATCCTATGGAGCATGGCTTATTGTTAGATTAATTGCGAGGATCTCTGTCGAATATACATCCTATCAGAGCTTGAGTGGTTCGTATTCTTTGTGAACTCTTCGCCATAAAAAAAACCACCCGAAGGTGGCTTTTTTATTTCTGCCCGGAAGCAAAAGCAAATAAAAATTATTTTGCTTCGGATTCTGCAGATACTGCGCCAGCTGGTACTGTAGCGATTGCAACAGTAGCGTCGTCACCGTGAACAACTGCTGTAACGCCGTTTGGCAATACCAGGCTGGATACGTGGATCGATTGACCAGCGTCCAGTTTGGACAGGTCAACTTCAACGAATTCTGGCAAATCTGCTGGCAAGCAAGAGATATCCAACTCAACTGCTACGTGGCTGATCACAGCAGCGTGCAATTTAACAGCAGGGGATACATCAGCGTTAACGAAGTGCAGAGGCACTTTAACGTGGATTTTTTGGTTAGGATCAACACGTTGGAAATCAGCGTGCAATACTAATTGTTTGTATGCGTGGACTTGGAAGTCGCGCAACAGAACTTTTTCAACTTTACCGTCAACTTCCAGATCCAAAATAGAAGAGTGAAACGCTTCTTTTTTCAATGCATGGTACAAAGCATTGTGATCCAAAGTGATGGATACCGGGGCTTCAGCGCCACCGTAGATGATGCCAGGTGTTTGGCCAGCATTGCGCAGGCGGCGGCTCGCTCCGGTCCCCTGTTCTTTGCGTGCAAATGCGATAACTTTCATGGTATTACTCCAAAATATGCAAGGATTAACTTGCGGTTTTGTAGCCCCGCGACCAGGACTACAGAAAAAACGCCCATACGACTCATTGAGTCAGTAAGGGCGCAGAAAAAATTAGTCAGTGAACAACGAGATGACAGATTCGCCTTTGGTAATACGGCGGAACGTTTCTGCCAGCAAGCTGTCACAAGACAGTTGACGAATCTTAGAACAGGCTCTTGCTGCTTCAGACAGAGGAATTGTGTCAGTTACCACCAACTCATCCAATGGCGATTGCGTGATACGTGCAATTGCAGGTCCAGATAACACTGGGTGCGTACAATAGGCCAATACTTTTTTGGCACCACGTTCTTTCAATACTTCTGCCGCTTTTGTTAAAGTACCAGCGGTATCAACCATGTCATCCATGATGACGCAGTTACGGCCTTCAACTTCACCAATGATATTCATGACTTCAGATACATTGGCTTTAGGACGGCGTTTGTCGATAATTGCCAGGTCGCAACCTAAACGTTTTGCCAACGCACGGGCGCGAACAACGCCACCAACGTCAGGTGACACGACTAATAAATCGTCATAATTTTTAGCAACCAGATCGCCCAACAAAATTGGCGATGCATAGATGTTGTCTACCGGAATATCAAAGAAGCCCTGAATTTGATCTGCGTGTAAATCCATAATCAAAACACGGTCAACACCGGCTTCTTCCAGCATATTAGCAACAACCTTTGCAGAGATCGCAACACGCGCTGAACGTGGGCGACGATCTTGACGGGCGTAACCAAAATACGGAATTGCGGCAGTAATACGGCCAGCAGAAGCACGTTTTAAAGCATCAACCATCAACATGATTTCCATCAGGTTGTCATTGGTTGGCGCGCAGGTGGATTGCAGAACGAAAACATCTTTACCGCGGACGTTTTCATTGATCTCGACCATCACTTCACCGTCGGAGAACTTAGAAACATCTGCCTTACCGAGAGGAATGCCGAGTTGTTTGGCAACACCAGCTGCTAATGCAGGATTAGCATTACCAGTGAAGACCATCATATTGTCATTTGCGCGCGCGTTTGCCATGGCGGGACCTATCGGCTGAATTTTTTGAGGATCTGATTAATTTACATAGCTTTTTGCAAATTAATCAAAGATAAAAACTGAAAAAGCCGCCGCACATTGATGCGGCGGCTTTAATTTAATGGCAGGGGAAGAAGGATTCGAACCTTCGCATGCCGGAATCAAAATCCGGTGCCTTAACCAGCTTGGCGATTCCCCTACACAACCGTTTGTCTGTCGTCCAGAATTTGACGCTATTTTAACGTCAAATCGGCATCAGACCAAATTTTTTTACGACTTCAATAAATCTGCCATCGGGTGGCGACTCAGTGCTTTTGCTTTCCATGATGTCCAGCGATCAGGTACTTGTTGCATCACTTTGTCCGCTGCCGATTCGTCGGCAAAGGCACAAAAAACACAAGCTCCAGATCCTGTCATCTTCGCGTTTCCGAATTGTGACAGCCATTTAATTGCTTCGTCAACCGCCGGAAATAGTGCGCAGGCGACTGTTTGTAAATCATTTTTCCAAAACATTTCAGCAGTGCTGGAAAAGTCCGCTATTCTGACGGGCTTCGTGTCTCTTGTCAACTCCTTTGCCGAAAAAATTGCAGGAGTTGGTACCTGAACGCCAGGTTCTATGACGACAAACCAGCGTTCTGGTGTCTGAATGGCGTGTAATTCCTCGCCGACTCCTTCAGCAAAAGCGTTATCGCCAAAGATAAAAAAGGGAACATCTGCGCCTAATTGCAATCCAAGTTGCATCAATTCCGTTTTACTCAAACCGGTTTGCCATAAATGATTTAGCGCAATTAACGTTGATGCAGCATCGGACGAGCCGCCCCCCAGGCCGCCGCCCATAGGCAAAATTTTATGCAAAGTCAGATTCGCACCGAGCGGGCAATTCGTGCTTCGCTGCAAGAGACGGGCGGCGCGCACAATCAGATCGGAATCAGCCGGGACATCGGGAATCTCGTTCGTTCGCACAATGTTGTTGTCTTGACGTATTTCTATGTCGAGCGTATCACTGCGGTCAATCAGCTGAAACGCGGTTTGTAATAAATGATAACCGTCGGCACGGCGACCAGTCACATGCAAAAATAAATTGAGTTTGGCCGGTGCCTGACATTGGATACGGGTTTGCTTCATGGTGATGCCTGATTGCGGTTATGGGCTAGGTGCCTGAATAAAAATGCTAATGCTGATATTGCCAGCTTCAGTCGTATAGCGGTTTAGTTCGATACGCTTTGGGAGTGTCGTTTCTGTTTGCCAGCTAGCGTAGCGGATGTTCCAGCCATCACTATCAAGCTTTTGATCAACCCGACTTAAGGCGACGCGTTTGCCGTCCGCTTTTCTGATAAATCCTTGTAACCAGTCACGCAGTCCAATGACCGGTAACGCCCATCCTAAGCGGTTTTGCAATAATTCATCCAAATTTTGTGCATAACGTGGCGCCTGGCCCTCTTGCTCAAGGATAGCGCGATGGTCATCTTGCGTGATCCGGGCCAATGTCTGGCCGAGCGGTGAAAGCAGCAAAATTTGTAGATGTTGCCCATCCTGGTTCCATTCAAAATTCCCGGGTAATTGCTGCGGCTTATTGTCTTTTTCGTAGCGAACCGATATTTTTCCGCTGAGTTGAATCGTATCCTGATAAACACGTACAACGCTATCATCCGCATGCTGGTTGGTTCCCGCCATTTGAGGCAGGCCGAGATTGGCACAGGCACTGCATAATAAGATGCTGGATAGGCAAACGGCGAGCGTCAGCCAATGGCTGTTTCTGTGCGTCATTTTTTTTGGATATTAGCGTTAGAAAAATTGCGTTAGTCTTTGATGGCGAGCCTCAGAAATTTCTTAGAGAGGCTAGCCATTATTATCCACAGGGGCATGATTGTAATCTGGGACTAAGCTTGCTATTTTATAAACGAACATCGAGGCGACCCAGTGTGCTCTTGAGAGCGGCGTTCTCAGGATCTTTCGTACGGGCATCACGCCAGAGTTTGATGGCCTTGTCTTTGCTACCTGCGCGCCACAGTACTTCGCCAAGATGGACGGCGATATCAGCATCTGGTCGTATTTCATAGGCGCGTCGCAGGTAAGTCTCGGCTTCATCGAATTTCTCAAGGCGGAATTTAATCCAACCAAGGCTATCGAGAATGAAAGGATCGTCGGGTGCTAACTGATTGGCTTTTTCGATTAACGTCAATGCTTCATCCAGACGAATATTCCGGTCAGCAAATGAGTAGCCAAGTGCATTGTAGGCGTGCTGGCTGTTGGGCGCGAGTTCGATGACGCGACGTAGCATCGTTTCCATCAGCAAGACCCGATCTTGCGACTCAAGTAACATCGCATAGTCGTACATCAAATCTGGGCTATCTGGATGGGCTGCTAACGCATCTTGCAATACTTTTTCCGCGCGTTCTGGCAAATTCGCATCTCGCAAAATTTGGGCTTCGGTTTGCAATGCCAGCAATTGTTCGTTTTCGGCTATTGGTTTAAGCCCGTGCAGCAAATTCACAGCTTCTTCCGTATTCTGTTCTTTGGCATACAAACTGGCGCGGCGCAATTGCACGTTGAACCATGCAGGGTTGCGCCCTTCATATGGTTCTACCTTTGCCAGCCATTCCTGTGCGGCCTTGTAGTCTTTACGTTCAACCGCAATGCCAGCTAAATTGATATAGGTCGACGTGGCATCCCTATCCTCGGATTTTTCATCAAGGGTTTTTAAGAAGCGTAGAAAGTATTCTTCAGAACGCTGTAGTTGATTTTTGCCCAACGCTAAGACACCGAGGGTGTATATTGAATTAAGGTCGTCAGGATGGTCGCGCAACATCAATTGAAATTGATCCTGGGCTTTATCAAATTGCTTGAGGTCGATCAAGATGCTGGCATATGCCATACGAATGTCACGTGCATTCGGATTTTTCGCAATGAAACCTGCTAAAGCTTGCGCTGCATCGACTTGTGAGGATGCTTGAGCAATCGTCAAGATGGCGAGTTGCGAGTCTGGATACGCGGCCAGCATGACGTTGGCTTCGAGTATTGCCCTTTGATTGTCGCCTTTTGTGTAGGCACCCTGAGCTAAGGCGAGGTGCGCTTCAGGCATGCTTTTGTAGGGCGCTAACAGTTCTTCCAGGACATCAAAAGCGGCATTTTTGTCACGGGCACGTGCTAAAAGACGTTGTGCTTGTAACATGATGACGCCAAATTGTTTTCCTTCGGCGCTCGCTAGTTTTTCTGAAAATACACTTTGTATTTCGGCTAAGTTATTGTTCATCACCATGAAGCCGAGGTAATACTGGGTGGCTTCATTGGAGTCTGGTGACAGCTCACGCCATAAACGTATGGCACCCAAAGCTTCGCCAGCTTGCTTCACACTTAAGGCGATTTCAGCTGCTCGTTTAGCCAAGCGGGGATCGCGTGTTTGCTGCGCAGTCGTCAGCAGGGTGACATAGGCCGCTTGCCAGTTGCCACGTTGATAGGCGACTTCGGCGGTCAGAATTTTGTAAAACAGTTCTTCAGTGAGAACTGTATTTGGCAGCTTTTCTTTGCTTTCAGTAACGGCAGGCACTGAACCGTTGAGGTCTTTATCCGCAGCTAATGCCGCTTGCGCTGCATCGCTCGCATGGCCAGCATCAACCGTAGTCGGCGGCACATTTCCGCTCAGGCTGGTACACGCTGATAGCACAGCCGCACAGGTGAGGAAAGCCGCAGGCCTAAGTGCGGATACAATAGAGGTAGTGACAGAAGCAGAGATAGTTTTCAAGACAAGTCCGAAATGAGCGGTGATGGCTGATTTTACGCCGAAGTATTCATGGTGTGTGTTTTTGTCAAGGGCTTATTTTGCGCGCGTTGATCCAAATCCTTGATTCATATTATTGGTTCGTATTATTGATCCGTATTATTAATGAGTAGCACTGTAAGTCTTGTGTCAAATTGTAAAGCTAAGCTGAGTGTGAAAAAATGTCTGTTAGCCAGCATACATGAATTAGGTCAAAAGTGCCTTTTAGTGCGCAGACAAACGACCTTAAATTTTACGTAAAACCTGAATCAAAATTGATACGGAAATATGTGTAGAGTAGGGCCAGGATGATCTGATTGCTCCTATGAACAAAAAAATTTGCGAATTTCAACACTACTTAATAGTTACTAGTTATTACTACTAGTTACTATTCAGTATTTACTAATTTATTACTACTTCAATCATTTCGCAAAATTTATCATCGTATTTGAATCAGCATTTTAGAGCAGCATTTTTTTTTAAAGTTCCTGACCATGCCAGAATTGCCAGAAGTAGAAGTGACACGCCGTGGGGTTGATCCACATTTAAAGGGGCGAATTGTGACGGACGTTATTTTGCGTCGCGAAGGTTTGCGCTGGCCATTTCCCTTTCATTTACCGGCCCTGTTGCGTGGGCAGAAGGTGCTTTCCACCGGGCGGCGTGGCAAATATCTATTACTCCATTTTTCATATGGCACCGTATTGATTCACCTGGGTATGTCTGGGCATTTGCGCGTGTTACCAAGGCTTACACCCGCCGAAAAACACGATCATATTGATATCGTATTGGGTGACCAATGCCTGAGAATGACCGACCCGCGTCGCTTTGGCGCTGTGTTATGGCATGCCGTTGAGGATGGCGATCTTGGCCAACATGTGATGCTACGGCAACTAGGAGTTGAGCCTTTAGAAGGCGGCTTTAGCGCTGAATTGTTGTTTGCCGAAACACGAACCCGTAGCGCCCCGATAAAGCAAGTGTTGCTCGCCGGCGATGTGGTGGTCGGCGTCGGGAATATTTACGCGTCCGAAAGCCTGTTTAAAGCCAGAATCAATCCCAAGACGCAGGCAAAACGTATCAGTCGGGCGCGATATGGCTTATTAGCAGAGGCGATTCGGGAGACCCTCGCTGCGGCGATTGAACAGGGAGGGAGTACCCTAAAAGACTTTCTCAACGTGAATGGTCAGAGCGGGTATTTCCAGCAAAACTATTTTGTCTATAATCGCGCAGGTGAACCATGCAGAATATGCGCCAAGCCAATCAGACAAATTATCCAAGGCCAAAGAAGTAGCTTTTATTGTGTATTTTGTCAGAAATAGACCGAATTTGTTGTCTGAAAACCTTCAGAAATGGCGTTTTGCGCGTATTTTTCCACGCGAGCATATATACTTAAACGTATAAAAATTAACTGAGAGAAACATGAGCAATCTGGTTCAGAAATTCCAAGAGTACAGCGAGTGGCGTAAGGGTGTCACCCGGGCGCTTGAGCAGTATCGTGCCTGGATTAGTGAATCGGATATGGCGGATCCTGCAGTTGACCAGCGTTTGGCGCGGTTAATGGAGCGTTTAGTCGACGATAAACTATCGATCGCCTTTGTTGCGGAATTCTCTCGCGGTAAATCAGAATTAATCAACGCGATTTTCTTTGCTGATTATGGCCAGCGGATTTTGCCATCGTCGGCAGGACGCACGACGATGTGCCCTACCGAATTATTGTACGACGACACTATTCCTCCTTGTATTCGCCTATTACCCATCGAAACTCGCGCAGAAACACAGTCGACGAGCGAATATAAAGGGCAAAGCCATGTCTGGACGGTTTTACCATTAAACATCAATTCCGGCGACGGCATGCTGGAAGCGTTTAAACAAGTTAGTTTGACGAAGAAAGTCAGTATCGCGGTGGCAAAGTCTTATGGACTGTTTGACGAAGAAGATCCAGATGCCGCACTTGAAGTCGATGAAAATGGCTTAGTTGAAATTTCAAGATGGCGTCATGCGATTGTGAATTTCCCGCATCCGCTATTAAAAGAAGGTTTGATCATTGTCGATACGCCTGGCTTAAACGCGATCGGAACTGAGCCCGAATTAACACTGAATTTGATTCCTAACGCGCATGCCGTCTTGTTTATTTTGGCCGCCGATACCGGCGTGACAAAGAGCGATATTGATGTCTGGCGCAATCATATTGGCGGTGGCCCGGGCCGTATGGTGGTGTTAAATAAAATCGATAGCATGTGGGATGAACTCCGTACGCCAGCAGAAATTGAACAGCAGCTAGTACGTCAGGTGAATACCGTTGCGCATACGCTGGCGCTGCAAGAGAAGCAAATATTTCCGGTCTCTGCGCAAAAAGGGCTGGTTGCGAAGATCAACAAAGATGCGCCTCTGCTAGCTAAGAGTCGCTTGCCAGCGTTGGAGTACGCGCTGTCGAAAGAATTAATTCCCGCAAAGCAGAGCATTATCCGTTCGCAAATGGTTGCGGAAATCAATGAGATTACGAATGGCCAGCAGTCGATTGTTTCTTCGCGCGGTCGAAGCGTCGTAGAGCAAATGTTGGAGCTTAAGAGTTTGCGCGGCAAAAATATGAATGTCATCGAACACATGATGAAACGTGTCGATGCCGAGAAAAAAGATTTTGATGCCAGTCTGATACGGATGCAAGGTACGCGGGCGGTATTTACCCGTTTGTCGACGGAGGTCTATACCAGCCTTGGCATGGATATTTTGCGCGAAGAAATTCACAGAACCCGCGATGCGATGGAGAAAAGTTATTTGTCGGTGGGGCTGCGCGATGCAATCAAACAATTTTTTGCCCAGGTTAAATTAAATTTGATCGTATCAAATCAAAAAACGGACGAAATCTCAGAAATGATGACGGTCATGTACCGTAAATTTTCAACGGAACATGGATTAGCACTCACCGCGCCGATGCCATTTTCGTTGGATAAATACATCAAAGAACTAGAAGCCATTGAAATCGTGTATCAGAAACAGTTCAATGCCACCACGATGTTGACTAACACGCGCGTTGCTCTTGTTCATAAATTTTTTGATTCCGTTGCGGCGCGGGTAAAGCAAAATTTTTTGCAGGCAAACAAGGATGTCGAAGCCTGGCAAAAAGTAGTGATGGCACCCTTGGAAGCGCAGATCCGCGAACATAAAGCGCAATTGAAAAATCGCATGCAGTCCATCCAGCGCATTCATATGGCGACCGATAGTCTGGAAGATAAAATTGAATCGTTCGAGCAATTGCAAAGCGAAGTTGACGAACAAAAAGCGTCTTTAGGTATGCTGGAAACAAAGCTAAAAGCTGCTTTATCCGCTGAATTATCTACCCTCAGAGTAGCGGCGTAAACAACATGAAAAGAAGTATTCCGGCGGCTGCGGCCGCCAATTTTATTCATCCAGAATTCGTCGATCCCAGTTTTTCACGCGCCGTCATTGAATGGCAAAAACAGCATGGCCGTCATCTGTTGCCATGGCAACAAAGCCGTGAAGCTTATCGCGTCTGGTTGTCCGAGATCATGTTGCAACAAACTCAGGTGACTGCCGTCATTCCGTACTACGAAAAATTTCTGCAAAGCTTTCCTACGGTCTTTGATTTGGCTACTGCTTCTGCTGAATCTGTCATGGCCCATTGGAGTGGTCTTGGGTATTACACGCGCGCACGCAATCTGCATCAATGCGCGAAGCAAGTCGTTGAAAAATATCATGGAAATTTTCCTGCCGATCCGGCCTTGTTGGAACAATTACCTGGCATTGGCCGTTCGACTGCAGCCGCGATTACTGCGTTTTCTTATGGCACAACCGCCGCGATTTTAGATGGCAATGTGAAGCGCGTTTTTGCGCGTGTGTTTGGCATCTCTGGCTACCCGGGAAGTAAGCCTATCGAGGATCATTTATGGTTGCGAGCGATGGCTTTATTGCCAGACAATGGGATTGAAGCCTATACGCAAGGATTGATGGATTTAGGCGCAACTTTGTGCACGCGTAGCAGTCCGGCTTGCCCACGCTGCCCTTTGCAAACGCGTTGCGTTGCTTTTGCTGAAAATCGCACAGCAGAGTTACCGACTCGTAAGCCCAAAAAGCAACCCAAAGAAAAACAAGCGGTGATGCTCGTAGTGCTGCATGAGGGGCAGGTACTATTAGAACGTCGGCCAGATAGCGGCATTTGGGGCGGCTTGTTATCACTGCCAGAACTTGATGGCATGATAGATTTGGGAAAAGACGCGACGCTAGCATCTGTGAACGAGCAAGCATTGCATAAGATGCTGGAAAAATTTGGCGTGGCGGTTACCACCCGGACGCTGCCGACTATTGAACATGGTTTTACCCATTTCAAGTTACATATACAGCCGGTTGTGGCCGAACTTTTGAAGCGACATAACGAGGTTGCTGAGGATAAATTTGTATGGATGAACTTGTCGGCAATGCGTGATGCGGCTTTGCCAGCACCGATTAAAACATTATTGCTATCGCTGCCTGAACAATCATCCATACTCATCTAGTTCAGATTTTTTTCGTGGTGCGCCACCGAGTGCTATCCCCCTGTATAGCAGTACAAAATGGCTCGAATTTTGTCGGGCGGGTAACTCGCCAGATCGACACAAATACGATGCTTGTGTGAATTGCATTGGCTCGATTTTGCCGATGCAGAAAAAGATTTTGTACACATCCTGACAATTTAATCGCACTTCGATTTACACTGTATTCCTGTCATTTTTTCATCAGGGGAATACTTTGTTGAGACCCGTTTTTCAGAGTTTATTCGCGGTGTGTGGGTTGCTTTTATGTGTCGCTGCGCAAGCTGAAGTTACGCCATGCCGCTTGCCAGATTTCCCACAGGAACTTCGATGTGGAAAAATCCAACGCCCGCTGAATCCAGACGAACCAGCCGGGAAAAAAATCGATATTCACTATGTAATTTTGCCGTCGCAAGATAAAAATAAATTACAAGACGCCCTATTTTTGCTGGCCGGTGGTCCGGGCCAAAGTGCAATCAATGTAGCCAGTTTTGGTCAGGCTGTACTGAGTCGCTTGAATAAACGCCGCGATATTGTCTTTGTTGATCAGCGCGGAACAGGGCGAAGCGCATCGCTAGCGTGTCCCGAAGTAGAGAACGCAGCAGATGTCGATAATGAAGAGCAGATGTTAAAGAAGACCGATGCGTGCCTGGCGCGTTTAAAGACTCTGCCGTACGGTGATTTACGTTTTTTTAGCACCAGCATTGCGGTGCAGGATCTTGACGCCGTCAGGGTGCAGCAGGGCTACGATAAAATCAATCTGGTTGGGGCTTCTTATGGCACGCGCGTTGGTCTCGAATATTTGCGTCAATTTCCGCGATCAGTGAAACGACTTGTGCTCGATGGCGTGGTACCGCCGGATATGAGTTTGCCAGCCGGTGATGCGCAAGCTGCGTTGGACGGTGTCTTTGGGAGTTGTGTGCAAGAAGCGGCATGCAATGCCAGTTATCCTCAATTGGCTGCTCGCTGGCAACAGTTGTTGGCGAGTATGCCCAAGCGAATCAGTGTTACCCATCCACGTTTGGGAACACCGTTAAATTTTGAACTACGTCGCGATTTATTGTTGAGTTTGGTGCATAAAACTTTGTATTCTGCGTCAAACACGGGGGCGTTACCGTACGTGATTACGCAAGCAGAGCGCGGGAATTATCAACCGCTCATCACGCTGAGTGGTGCCACCAATTTGCCCGGCGCTGGAAGCATTAACTATGGGATGCATTTTTCAGTCTGGTGTTCTGAGGCGTTCGCGCGACCATTGCCCGCCGCCAAAGATGAGTTTGAACAGTTGATGAACCGTATGTATGAACGTACCTGTAAAAATTGGCCACGCGCGAAAATTCCGGATGGATTTTTTACACTCCCTGTTGCGCAATCACCCGTATTGCTGCTGAGTGGCGGTATTGATCCTGTCACGCCGATCAGGCATGGTGCTGCAGTCGCCAAGGCGCTAGGTTCAAATGCAGTGCACGTGACACTCAATAATGCCGGCCACGGTTTGCTGTCACAAGGATGTGTTCGCGATGTGGTGTATCGTTTTTTGAATGCGAAGCAAGATCAAGACGCTTTGCATGTGGATAGTAGTTGTGTGCGGTCAATTCCACGCCCCTTAGCGTGGCAGCCATTGCGCGAAACACAGGAGCAACGGCCATGATTATTGTGAATGATTTGCATAAAAAATTTGTTCGTCACGATAAACCTGGTCTGAAGAGCGTTAGCGACATAGTGCGCTTACTTGGCGTGGGGAAAAAGACCGAGCAAGTGGTGCAAGCAGTGAACGGCGTTAGTTTTACTGCCAGTGATGGTCAGATTACCGGTCTGCTTGGCGCGAACGGTGCGGGCAAGACGACCACCTTACGAATGGTCGCAGCGTTGTTGCAGGCGGATTCTGGTAATGTCATGGTGGACGGCGTCGAGGTACGCGCTGGCGAGTCCTCAACGCAATCTCATATGGGCGTGTTGTCGGATGCACGCGGTCTCTATCCGCGTCTGACGGCCAGAGAAAATATTCATTACTACGGTGTCTTACATGGCTTGACGCCAGAGAAGACCGCGCAGCGCACGCAGCAATTGGCGGATTCGCTGGATATGCGGCATTTACTGGATCGTCGGACAGATGGTTTTAGTCAGGGTGAACGTATGAAGACGGCGTTAGCGCGGGCCCTAGTACATGATCCCAAAAACATTATATTGGATGAACCTACCAACGGACTGGATGTGGTGGCAACCCGCGCCTTACGTGAATTTTTGCGTTGTCTACGCTCTCCTGAGGGCGGTGCTAAATGCATCATTTTTTCTACGCATATCATGCAAGAAGTTGAACGTTTATGTGACGACGTGGTGATCGTCGCACAAGGTCGCAATGTCGCACGCGGAACGGTGGATGAATTGATGCAGCAAGCCCATGAATCGAATTTTGAAGATGCTTTCGTGCAATTAGCATTTTTAGAACAGCAGAAGCCATCGCAAGGGGGACGGTCATGAATGTGTTGTTCGCTATTATCTGGAAAGAATTAAAGGACGCGCTCCGTGATCGGCGCACTTTGATGACGGCATTATTTAGTTCGCTCCTTGGTGTTCCATTGTTATTACTTATATTTTCTACCGTTTTATCACAAGTCGAATCGCAGGAAGAAAAGCGCGTCGTGTTAGCGGTCGGTATGCAATATGCACCGCAGTTAGAAAATTTTATTTTGCGTCAAGGTTATCAAATTAAGACAGCGCCAGTTGATTATGAGGCCAAGTCACGGAGTAAGGAAATTGATCAACCTGTGCTGATCGTTCCGCCAGATTTTGAAAACAAATTGGGTAGTGGCATCAAAGTAAATCTGGAAATTGCTTACGATACTTCTAACCGTACTGCTGAATTTGGTGTGCGTCCGTTGCGGCGCTTGCTTGATAGTTATACCCAGGAACTGACATTGATGGGATTGACGATGCGCGGAATTTCAGCCGAACTTTTGCAACTCGTTGAGGTCAAGGAGCATTATCTGCAAAAGCCGGAAGAGCGAAAGACCTCCGTGACTGAAATGCTGCCGATGATGGTGTTGATGGCGATCGTGATCGGTGGCATGTACTCAGCGATAGACACAACAGCCGGCGAACGGGAGCGTGGCTCGTTGGAGCCATTGATGATGAATCCTGTCAGTGGTTGGCAATTGGCAGTCGGCAAGTGGAGTGCTGTCGCTTTGGTTGGTATGGGGGTGGCAATTTTAACGATTGCGAGTTTTTTCCCGTCGCAATGGATGATTAGAAATGATACTTTACGTGCTGAATTTCAGTTCAGTCTCAAAGACGCATGTGGGTTTTTAGTGGTATTGCTTCCGCTTGCAGCGAGTGTGGCTGCGATGCAGATTGCGGTGGCTTTGGACTGTAAAAGTTATAAAGAAGCTCAGGTCAGAAATCAAATCGTGTCGATGTTCATTCCTTTTGTCTCATTAATACCGATCATGTTTCCCGGACGCGAGCCAGCGTGGTTTCAGTGGATACCGGTGCTGGCACAAAATCAGATGATGAATCAGGTCTTGAAAGGTGAGAGCTTGAATACGCTGGCGGTAACAATAGCCTTGTTAGTTTGTGTCGGCATCACTGGAGTGAGCCTTGCTTACATTGCACAAAAAATGCGTAAAGTCGTGATGAATTAAACTATTTTATAGATACTCCCCCTGTTTCATTGTAAAAATGCCCCATTTATCATTGACAATAAATGGGGTATTTTTAATACTGGGCTGGAGTATATTTTAAAATTTATTTACAGCCGTCGATGTCTAATTAAAACCTGTTCCGTTTGTTGAAAGTATTTGGTGAGTTTTTCTACCATATAGACTGACCTGTGTTGCCCACCGGTACAGCCAATTGCAACAGTGACGTAGCTGCGATTATCTTGTTTAAATGCAGGCAGCCATTTGCTTATAAAAGTCCGGATATCGTTGTACATTTCTTGCGCCATTTCCTGGTTGTCCAGAAAACGCATCACTGGCTGGTCACGTCCGGTGAGTGGGCGCAGCAACGGATCGTAATGCGGATTTGGGATCATGCGTACGTCAAACACCACATCAGCATCTAATGGCACCCCACGTTTGAATGCAAAGGATTCGAACATCAGCGTCAACGGTGAGCGTTGAATTTGTACCACCGCTTTTACCCAGGAGCGCAATTGATTCGCCCGTAAATCGGTTGTATCAATGACGTGCGCTAAGTTTTGTATGCCTGCCAAAATCTCACGTTCTTCTTCGATACATTCAGTCAAACTCAGATCCACATTGGAAGCGAGTTCCATCGCCAGACGATGAGATAGCGGATGGCTACGGCGCGTTTCTGAGAAACGGGCAACCAGTGAATCGGTACTGGCAGTTAAAAATAAGACCCTGACATCATGTCCCTGATCGCGCAGAACCTGCAATGTCTGCGGCAAGTTTGTCAGCAGATGCGCGCTACGTGAGTCGATGGCGATAGCTGTGTTGGTATGATCTTCTTGCGTTAGTGTTTTGATGAGGTCAGGCAAAAGACTTGGCGGCAGATTGTCGACGCAATAATAGCCAGCATCTTCCAAAACATTCAGTGCGACAGATTTGCCAGAGCCAGAGATCCCGGAGATGAGTAATATTTGCATATTAGTCGCCAGCCTCCATTGCGCGGCGCTGTCTTTCCATGAAATCTTCGAGAGTGTTGATGCCACGCAATTGCAATATCGTATTACGTACCGCAGCCTCCAGCAACACCGCAATGTTGCGACCTGCAGCCACGGGGATAACCACTTTGCGAATCGGCAATCCAAGCACATCTTCGGTTTGTGAATCGATCGGCAAGCGCTCGTAATTTTCTTCGAGTGTGCTGCGACGAACCAAATGTACGATCAATTTCAGACGCATTTTGCGACGGACTGCGGTTTCACCGAAAATGGTTTTAATATCGAGCAAACCTAGTCCACGCACTTCCAATAAATTTTGCAATAACTCAGGGCAGCGGCCTTCTATCATGTTTGGTGCGATCCGTGAAAATTCCACCGCATCATCTGCGACCAACCCATGACTACGTGAAATGAGTTCCAGACCCAACTCACTTTTCCCTAACCCAGACTCGCCCGTAATTAAAACACCGACCCCTAAAACATCCATAAACACGCCATGCATGGTGATACTTTGTGCGAGTTTTTTGGACAAATAAACGCGCAGGTAATCGATGACTTGCGCGGAAGGATAAGGGGTCGAAAATAAGGGGATATTATTATCGTCGCAGGTTGTCAGGAATGGGGGTGGTGATTCCAGCCCTTGCGCTACGATCAGCGCAGGTGGACCTCCAGCAACCAATTCACGAATCAAATTGGCGCGCGAGGCATTCGACAAGCGGTTGTAATAGGCGAGCTCTTGATGTCCTAACACTTGTATGCGCCCGGGGTGGATCAGGTTTAAATGACCTACCTGATCAGCGGAAGATGCCGCATCGCCGGTGATTTGCTTGTCAGCACCTGAAAAACCGGCAAACCATCCCAGTTGCATGATGTCACGATTGTCATCGTAGATTTTTTGTATCGTTAATTCAGTGAATAAGGGCATGGCGATAAAGTAAAAATCCCGGGACAGCGAGTATGTTGATCAGGTTGTTGCTGATAAATCCGGGCGCCAGGCGAGAATTTTCTCGTAAATGGCAGTGGGGCTCGGTTCAGAATTGAGTTCGTTGCGGAAATTTTCGTTGGAAAGCATTTCAGCAATTTCAGATAATATCTCAAGATGCTGCTGCGTGACATTGTCCGGCATCAGTAGAAAAATCAATAAATTCACTGGTTGCGCATCTGGTGATTCAAAGGGAATGGCTTCTTTTAGCCTGACAAGCGCGGCAATCGGCGCTTTCAGCCCTTTGATTCGTCCATGCGGCACAGCAACACCATGACCTAAGCCTGTGGAACCTAAACGTTCACGGGCAAATAGATTGTCGGAAACCGTAGAGCGGGCGATGCTGCAATTATTTTCAAACAGCAGGCCAGCCTGTTCAAAAGCACGTTTTTTACTGGAAATTTCCAAATCCAGGAGGACATTGGCTAAAGGAAGAATTTTTGCAATATTGGTCATGGTGCAAGATCTGGTTACAGCAATAAAATGTCATGTGCTGATCTGAGTGAACCAAATTATAGGCTTCTTTTTATTAACTTGTTTAAATAAACATGCTCTTACTGCTGCCTGTTGTTCTGAAGTAGCTTCTCAAATTGGTCCAACGGAAGGGGTTGACTAAAATAGAAACCTTGCATCTCTTGACAACCTGAATCCGTTAAAAAGAACATTTGTTCCGCATTTTCGACGCCTTCTGCGGTAACGCTCATGCCCAGTGCGTTTGCCATCGCTATAATTGCGTGCGTGAGCACCACTGAATCTTGATTGTCTGGAATTTTATGAATAAATGACCGATCAATCTTTAAGTTGTCGATAGGAAACCGCTGCAAATACGATAACGAAGAAAAGCCCGTCCCAAAATCGTCAAGTGAAATGCTGACCCCGAGTCGCTTGATGGCATCGAAGACAGGTAACAATAAGTCTATTTCACCCATCAATAAACCTTCAGTGATTTCTAATTGCAGCGCCGACGGTGGCAAATTGCTTTCTTGCAAGGTGCGCTCGATAAATTTGCTCAAGCTTGGATCTTGAAATTGCTTGGGTGAAATGTTCACACTGACGACGATATCCGGCGCCAAGCCTTTGCGCCAGATGCTCGTTTGGCGACAAACTTGTTCTAATACCCAGCGACCTAAAGGCAGGATTAAGCCGATTTCTTCCGAGATTGGGATGAACTCATTTGGTGGGATCAATCCGACGCCAGGCATTTGCCAACGGATCAGCGCTTCAGCGCCGACAATACGTGAAGTTTGCAGAGAAATTTTAGGTTGATAATAGACCAGAAATTCTTGTTCAGTCAGTGCGCGCCGTAAGTTGGTTTCGAGCGCATAACGATGTTGTGCGCGGACGTTTAACTCGGTCGTGAAGAATTGATAGTTATTCCGTCCTGACTCTTTTGCGTGGTACATCGCGGAATCAGCGCAACGCATCAGCGTTGCCGCATCGTCGCCATCATGCGGGAAGACACTGATGCCGATGGAGGTGCCGAGGTGATATTCGTTCCCTTCGATCGCAAAGGGATCGCGCATCTGCACTAAAACCCGTTCGCCCAGGTCTCGTAAGTATTGCGCATCAGAAATGTTTTCAGCGATGATCACAAACTCGTCGCCCCCCAGACGCGCAAGCAGGTCGGTTGATCTTATGCAGGCGCTCAGTCGCTTTGAAACATCGCGAAGCAATTTGTCACCCGCAGCGTGACCTGCGGTATCGTTCACGTTTTTAAAACGATCGAGATCAAGGAATAATAACGCAACGCGCTGTTGATGCTTTTGTGCGTGCGCTAAGGCCTTGGTTAATCTGAGGTTGAGCTGATGTCGGTTTGGTAATCCAGTCAAGGCATCGTAAGATGCCATAAAGTTGAGTTGCCGCTGAGTTTCACGTACTTCGGTCGTATCGGTAAACGAAATCAAGACAGCAGAAATGGAAGAATTACTTTTCTTGAAAATCGGCAAACAATTGACCAGCAACCAGACAACTGACCCATCGCTGAGTTCTACGCCCGTTGATAAATTCAAAACAGGTGTGCCCGTTTTGAAGACCCGTGATGCAGGGTCTTCACCGAGGTTTACCGTGCGACCGCTTTCGTTAAATATACGTTTGAAATATCGGTGTCTGCGTCCGACATTATCGACATCATCAATTTTTAAAATCCGTAAAGCACTGGGATTGCTCGTGACGATTCGCCCTCCGGGGGCGATCACCATAATGCCTTCAGATAGATTTGTCACCACAGAGCGATAGCGTTCTTCGCTTTCCTCCAGACTTTGTTCCATGTTTTTCTTATCGATCGCCAAACCAATAAGTTCACACGCGTCGACAATCATTGCATGCTCTTCTTCGGTCGGACTATGCGTCTCTTTGGCGTAGACATCGATCGTACCTAACACGCTATTAAAAGCGGTGGTAATTGGCACTGACCAGCATGAACGTAAGCCATGTTCTAGCGCGCTGTCTTTAAACTTTTCCCATAAGGGGCTCAACTCAATGTTTTGTACAATGGTGAGGCGGTTGTAATGAATAGCCGCTGCCCCTGTACAAGTGTTGATGCCGACAGGAATGTTCCGCAATTGAGATGTAAATTCAGTTGGCAAAGAAGGACCGGCACCGAAATTTAAAACGTGGGAACTTTGGTCAAACAAACTGATTGCACACATAGAACCATTGGCAAGCAAATGTTCCATGCGATCACAGACATCTTCCAGAATATGTGACAAGGGCTTGTCTAGGGCAATCATTTCGAGAATTTCTTTCTCGTGATGCAATGCCTCGTTGATGCGATTTGCCTTAATTTTTGTGGCATCAAGTTCTGGCATTTGAATGATTTGCGCCGAGCGATGAGATGGTGCAGGCGCTTCACGCACACTCAATAATATGGCGGACTCTGTGTGATGCTTAAATGCTTTGCTGTGAACTTCGATATCAATCGATAAACCATCAAGACGGATGCATTGAAATTGCAATTGATTCGATGGTTTGTTTGGGTCAGAATTTTCTAGAAGTTGTTTGACGACTTCGTGATGACGTGCAACGAGAAAAGCGTCCGGTTTCAGTCCAAGCAACTGACGCAAGCTGGTGGCTTTCATTAGATGTAAGCCGGCCGGATTGGCATACGCAATACAATTGTCGATTAAAACGTAAAGCGCGTCTGGAAGATGATCTAGTAAGCTTGCGTGCCAGCCATCGTTTATTGCTGGTTCACGGACACTGCTACTCAGTAAAGTAATGGGTGATATCACGAAAACAATCTAAAAAATAAATGTTATTTATCTACGATCTTTTTGCCGTCCAGAAATTATTTTTCCGGACGGCAATCATGGCAAAAAACGCACATGTTCGTCAACACTTAATTTACATTCATGTTAAATTGATATCAATTGACATTAACTGATTGTAAGGTAGGCAAATGCGATAGAAGTTTGTTTCGTCAAAATTTAATTCAAATCGATGCGAACAAATAACAAAAGGACGTCACCGTTACCTTTGTTTTTTGATAAGCGTGGAACATACGATGCCATTAACTTCGTATTTTTGGTTCCTATTGAAGCGACGGGCAGGACGATAGGGAAGGGGAAACCTTTGAAATAATCAGTACGGCTAATGAGCGAATAAGTGTAACCGCCGCCAACTTCAATATTGCCAGCGATGGGTTTCATCCATTGATAGGCATAACCTGCCATCGGTTGCGGTTTGTAATGGGAATCTGAAATTACCATGGCGTAAGCGAGTTCTTCGTTATCTTTTTCATCGCGAATTGCTTTAGTAAAGCCCAGACCCCAGGCATTTTCATTGAGCTCGGCGATCCGTTCAGCTGTATAGGTATTGCGTCCATGATGTGCTAAACCGGATAAATTAAGCGACATATCGCCCTCATCCAGGATTTTTGTCATTTTGCGTTTTGCGCGTTCATACCAACCAGGTTGCTCGCTGCCAGCTTGTGCCAATGGCGCTCCTGTTACTTGTGCCTCAGCGGTTTTTGCACTTGCTGATGCCGCAGTACTATCGACAACGACGCTTGGTGCTGTTTGTGCAATCACAGCATTGGTACTGAGAATGCTTAAAAGTAAGACGGAAATATTAAAAAATCTGCCTAAAGATGGCGTTCGAACGTTCATGATAGTAATTGAAATAAATAGTGGACAAAAAATAAAAGTGAAAAGGCCCAGAGGTTACAAGTTACTGACGTGCATTTCTGCTGTTGTCAGCGCCTTGACCGGTAGAAAAATTACTGCGCCACGGATTGATGTCAAGCCCGCCGCGGCGGGTATAACGTGCATATACAGCGAGTTTTTGCGGTTTGCAGTATTGCATGATATCAACGAAAATCCGTTCTACACATTGTTCGTGGAATTCGTTGTGATTTCGAAAACCGATCAGATAGCGTAACAAACTTTCTTGATCAATTTGTGACCCAACGTAGCGAATTTGTACACTTCCCCAATCTGGTTGTCCTGTCACCAGACAATTTGACTTTAATAAATGCGACAGCAAGGTTTCTTCCACCGGCGCTTCATCGTGATTCGCCCGTAATAATGCTGGATTGGGCGTATAAGAATCGACGTCAATATCAAGCCGATCGAGCAAACGACCTTCTAATTCACGCATCTTCAAATTACCAAAATTTTCCGCCAAACACAGGCTCACATGCACCGAGGCGCCTACAGCTGCGGACAAATCTTTTTTGAGCAATTCAGTCAACGCTTCCGGGCTGGCTAAGCGAGTTTGATTGAAACTATTCAAATAGAGTTTGAATGATTTTGATTCGATAATATTGGCCGATTCAGCGGGCACTGTGATCGTCGCAATGGCGATCTGCGGCTTGCCGCGCAGATTTAACCACGATACTTCATAGGCATTCCAAATATCAACACCAAAAAATGGCAAGCTCGCACCTACGCCGATTTCCGCACGTTTATCCGCACGGGGAATCGGGAACAGCAAAGTGGCGTCATATTCAGCTTTATATGTGGCCACTTTACCGAGTAAAGATTGTTCAGGTGAATTGGTAGAAATAGTGTCTGTCATTGAAATTCTTTAGTAGTGGCTTTTAAATTTAGCCTAAAAATAATTGGTAAACGGGATTCTTACTTTCGTCCCAGTAACGATAGCCGAGCGTGGATAAGAAATCGCGGAACGCTTTCATTTCCTTTTTTGGAACCTGTAGGCCAACCAGCGTGCGACCATAATCTGCGCCATGATTGCGGTAGTGGAACAAACTGATATTCCAGTTCGGTGCCATGCTATTAAGGAAGCGCATCAATGCGCCTGGACGCTCAGGAAATTCAAAACGATACAGCAATTCGTTTTCAGCTAACCTGCTCTTGCCACCGACCAGGTGACGGATATGCAACTTGGCTAATTCATCGTGGGTCAAATCGAGTGTCGGAAAGCCGTGTTTCTCGAAGTTTTTGGCGATTTTGCTTGATTCCAATTTGTCGTTGACTTGGATACCAACAAAAATGTGCGCCGCTTTTTCGTCGCTGATACGGTAGTTAAATTCAGTGACATTGCGCGCGCCGACCAATTCGCAGAAGCGGCGGAAACTGCCGCGTTCTTCAGGTATTGTCACGGCAAAAACGGCCTCACGTGCTTCACCCACTTCGGCGCGTTCAGCGACAAAACGCAAGCGATCAAAGTTCATATTTGCACCACAAGCGATGGTCACCATGGTTTCGTTTTTGAGCGGCTTTTTGTTCGCTTTGGCTTGCTCAATATAGGCTTTGCAACCAGCGACAGCCAATGCTCCCGCTGGTTCTAAGATACTACGGGTATCCTGAAACACATCTTTAATGGCAGCACATACCGCATCCGTATCAACGGTAATGATGTCGTCAACATATAATTTTGCCAGGCGGAAGGTTTCTTCGCCGACGAGTTTGACCGCAGTGCCGTCAGAAAACAAACCGACGTCGTTGAGGGTTACTCTTTTACCGGCTTTAAGACTGCGCGCCATCGCATCGGAGTCAGTCGTTTGCACACCAATGATTTTAATATCTGGTCGTATTGCTTTGACATAAGCAGAGACGCCAGCGATCAAGCCACCGCCACCGATAGCGACAAAAATCGCATGGATAGGCTCAGCATGTTGACGCAAAATTTCCATGCCGACGGTACCTTGGCCAGCGATCACATCAGGATCGTCAAACGGATGGACGAAGGTGAGTTTGCGTTTTTTTTCTAAATCCAGAGCGTGATTGTAAGCATCCGTGTAGGAGTCGCCAAACAAAACGACTTCAACGCGGTCGCCACCGTGCGCACGAACCGCGTCAATTTTGACAGGTGGCGTCGTGGTAGGCATCACGATCACGGCTTTGCAACCCACCTTTTTTGCACTTAATGCCACGCCTTGCGCGTGATTGCCCGCCGACGCACAAATGACGCCGCGCTTTAATTGCGCTGGTGTCAGATGAGCGATTTTATTGTAGGCACCACGTATTTTAAAGCTGAACACACTTTGCATGTCTTCACGCTTGTACATAATTCGATTATCCATGCGGGCTGACAGGCTGGCGGCAAATTCCAGCGGAGTTTCAGTTGCTACGTCATAGACGCGCGCGGTCAGGATCTTTTTCAGATAATCGGTGCTCATAAGCTTTATAAGTGAGATGAAATAATAGTTGAGATTTAATAGTTGAGATTTTTTTACAGTTTTACAGCAAACAATCACAGCGTGATAACACGATCTCGTCGACCAAAGTAATGATTTTGCCATCACTTTGGCTTGTACTCATGCTCCTTCAGTTAATTGATAGATTAACTTTACATTCATTAACGACCATTGTTTATTAGTAAGTTCATCACTAATTTCGTGGAACATCGGCAGCCTATTATAATGGATGCCCTTTACGCATAGATTAGTAATACATGATAGAAGCTGCAATCCATTGGTTATTCACCGTTTTAGCGGTGCCAGAAGTCGGTTTAATATCCGTTTTTCTAATTAGTTTTATATCGGCAACACTTATCCCTCTTGGCTCAGAACCTGCCGTTTTTGCGGTCATAAAAGCTAATCCCGGTTTATTCTGGTCAGTGCTGATTGTCGCGACGATAGGCAATACGCTCGGCGGCGTCGTTGACTATGCGATGGGCTACGCCGCAAAGCAGGCGTTTAATCGGGAGCGCGAGAGTTTTTGGTTTTCCTGGCTAAAGCATTTTGGCGCCAAAACCATGTTGTTAGGCTGGCTACCGATCATTGGCGACCCTATTTGTACGTTGGCGGGTTGGCTACGGCTGCCGTTTTGGCCCAGTGTTGCGTACATGGCGATTGGTAAATTTTTACGCTATATCACCATGACTTATCTTTTGCTCCGGGTCCCTGATGGGTTTTGGCACAGAGTGGCTGACTTATTGGCATAAATTGACATGAATTTGCATGAATTTGCATGAATTTGCCCATTGATGTCAAAAATGAAATTCTTGTAGTCAAGATGTCTTAATCCTTCTTTATAATTTTTCGACCCGCTGTCAGCCTCCAATTTTTGAGCTGACGGAGCGCCAGACGAATTAAATAATCAAATGTCGAATAAAGCATTATTCAATGGCTCGGATAAGTCGTCTGGATCTGACGTTTTCATTCCATTTCATTTTTGAGGATTAAGGACATGCAACAAGCAAAAACTCCACGTCGTGGTTTTATTCAAAGCATGATCGCTACTGCTGCCGGTGTAACGTTGACATCATCAGCGATGGCCAAGCCAACTGATGTTAAGACAGTCACGTTGGATAATGCGAAATGGTCTCCACGTAACCACGATCTGGTTGCCGCATTGATCGCTAAACACGGTATCGCCAGCAAAACATATTCCGCTAAACGTAAGCCATATGCGGTGTTTGACTGGGATAACACCAGCATCATGAATGACTGCGAAGAAGCTTTATTGATGTATCAAATCAATAATCTGGCATTCAAACTGACACCCGCTGAATTCGCTGCGATTATTCGTCAAAATGTTCCTGCTGGTAACTTCTCAGCAGACTACAAAAACGCCGCAGGCACGATCGTTGATCTGAATAGCTTGTGTGCCGATCTGGATAGCGATTACGCTTTCTTGCATGCGAATTACAAAGGTTTAGCCGGTAGCATGAGTCTGGCGCAAATTACTGAAACACCGCAATTCCAGGATTTCCGTTCTAAATTGTATTTCATGTATGAAGCAGTCAATGATACGCATGGCGTTAATGTTGGTTATCCATGGGTGATCTACTTCTTTGCCAACATGACCGTCGGCGAAGTGGCTCAACTGGCCGAAGCGTCAAATGATATTAATTTGGGTATGGGGCTGTCGAAAGTTAAATATACCAGCCCAGCCTCATTGCCGGGTAAAGCTGGTGTGGTGACGACTGCCCATTTTCATGGCATCCGTTTGTGCACAGAAGTGGCAACTTTGATGGATACTTTCCGTCAAAATGGCTTTGATGTCTATGTCAGTACCGCATCCTTAGAGCACGTCGTCGGCGTATTCGCGTCCAATCCTAAGTACGGTTACCATGTACCACGTGAAAATGTCCTTGGTTTGCGTTTGGAACAAGACGGCGACGTATTGAAAAATGCTTATCGCAAAGATTGGCCATTAAATTGGGGTCCAGGTAAGTCTGCCGTTATCAAGCGTGAGTTGGTTGCTAGCAAAGGCTACGGTCCTGTGTTCGTTGCTGGTGATAGCGATGGCGATTACGACATGTTGCGGGATTTCCAAGACACAGAACTTGGTCTGATTGTAAATCGTCTGAAAAAAGGCAAGATCGGTGAACTGTCGAAATTGGCAGCAGACAGCATCAAAGAAGCGCATCCACGCTTTGCGTTGCAAGGTCGCCAAGAGTCAACAGGCAATTGGTTGCCAGTAGAAACAACCTTAAAATACGGTAAAAACACACCGTCCTTAGTTGGCTAAACCAGCCAGGTCATTTCGATTCGAGAAAATTCTGGTGCAATGATGTCTGATCTAATCTGATCTGATCGGATTTGGTGTTTTTTATTAAGCGCTAATCCGATAAAAATTGTTTATTTTTTAAAGATCAAGACGTCATTGCATTAAGAAAATTCATGGATTGCTTAGTCGTGCCGCAACAAAAATGTCCTACAATGGCGGCTTGATTTCAACGCAAGGAAGTTACTATGGCCGTCAATTCCCCACTCCCTGTCGCTGCTGACTTAAAACCAGTGGCGGGTATTCGTCTCGGACACGCCGAGGCAGGTATTCGTAAAGCGAATCGTAAAGATGTTTTGGTCATGGAGTTAGCGCCTACGGCGACAGTGGCTGGCGTATTTACCACTAACCGCTTTTGTGCCGCACCAGTACAGGTGTGTAAAGCCCATCTGGAAGGCCTGCATATCACATCGGGTCCGATTCGTGCCGTGGTTGTTAATACGGGTAATGCTAATGCTGGGACGGGTGATGCAGGTCTGGCGGCAGCAAATGCAACGTGTGCTGCCTTAGCGGATTTACTTGGTTGCGAAGCGGCGCAGATATTGCCATTTTCTACAGGCGTCATTTTGGAACCTTTGCCGGTAGATCGTTTGATCGCTGGTCTGCCACAAGCAATTGCCAATCTGAAAGAGGACAATTGGTTCCTGGCGGCTGAATCCATCATGACGACAGATACCCAACCAAAGGCTGCATCTGCAACCGTGCAAGTTGGAGAACATACTGTCACCATGACTGGCATCAGTAAAGGTGCTGGCATGATTAAGCCAAACATGGCGACGATGTTAGGTTATCTCGCTTTGGATGCCAAAGTGGCGCAACCAGTTTTAGATCACCTGATTAAGCAAGCGGCAGATAAATCGTTTAACTGCATCACGATTGATGGTGACACCTCGACCAATGATTCGTTTATCCTGATCGCTACCGGCGCCGGAAGCCTTGAAGTGAACGATATTGATACCCCCGAATATGCAATTCTGTCCAAAGCAGTGATCGATTTGTCGCAGAAATTGGCGCACATGATTATTCGTGATGGCGAAGGTGCCACCAAGTTTATCTCTATCGCAGTAGAACAAGGGCGGGATCTGGAAGAGTGTCGCAAAATTGCGTATTCCATCGCTCATTCGCCATTAGTTAAAACAGCATTTTTTGCTTCTGATCCAAACTTAGGTCGTATTCTGGCGGCAATTGGTTACGCAGGGGTTGGTGATCTTGATGTCAGCAAATTAGACTTGTATCTGGATGACGTGTTGGTCGCTAAAAACGGTGGCCGTAATCCTGATTATCGAGAAGAAGACGGACAGCGTGTGATGAAGCAAAGTGAAATCACGATCCGCGTTAAGTTGGGTCGCGGCGATGCTGAGACAACAGTCTGGACGTGCGATTTATCGCATGATTATGTGTCGATTAATGCTGATTACCGCTCGTAATCACCATTACCATAACCATTGCCATAACCATTGCTATGACCCAGCTTGATCATTTTTTAGAACGTGCCGAGCACGTGTTAAATCGCTTGGAAGCATTGTTGCCAGGTTCTATTTCAGCGCCTGATTGGCATTTGGGTCATGCATTTCGTTGGCGCAAGCGCGGTGGTCAAGGTTATTTGCAGGCGGTCCGTCATGCTGCTGTAATTGGACTTGACGACTTACACAATATTAGTCAACAAAAAAAGCAAATAGAACAAAATACGCTGCAATTTGTCCATGGAAAACCAGCTAATAATGTTTTGCTGACCGGCGCCCGCGGTACCGGTAAATCGTCATTGATAAAAGCCTGCCTGAATCAATTTTCAGGGCAGGGCTTACGTTTAATCGAAGTCGATAAGGCGGATCTGGCAGACCTGCCAGATATCGTTGATTTAATCGCCGAGCGACCCGAACGCTTCATTATTTTTTGTGATGATCTGTCCTTTGAAGAAGGTGAAGCTGGCTACAAGGCTTTAAAAGTCGCGCTCGATGGCAGTATTGCTGCACAATCAGAAAATGTGCTGATCTACGCCACTTCCAATCGCCGACATTTAATGCCTGAAAAAATGTCAGACAATGCCAGTTATCATCACGCGGATGATGGAGATTTACATCCCGGCGAAACAGTGGAAGAAAAAATTTCTCTGTCTGAACGTTTTGGTTTGTGGGTTTCGTTCTATCCATTCAAGCAAGATGACTATCTGGATATCGTGGCGCACTGGCTGCGTAGTTTTTCTTGCACTGAAGAACAAATTTCTGCTGCACGTGGAGATGCCTTGCGTTGGGCACTACAAAGGGGCTCACGTTCAGGACGTGTAGCATGGCAGTTTGCGCGAGACTATGCCGGTAAATTGATGGATCAAACCCATGCATGAAATTGCAGCAAAAGAGATCAAGCCAGTAGACGTCGCGGTTGGTATTTTGATGAAGCCCAATGGCGATGTTTTACTTGGTCAGCGCCCTTCAGGCAAACCTTATGAAGGTTATTGGGAATTTCCTGGCGGTAAAGTTGAATCTGGCGAAGCAATTTTGGACGCTTTGAAACGAGAATTTGTTGAAGAACTCGGCATCCGAATTCTGAGCGCGGAACCATGGTGCGGCGTTGAGCATGTCTATCCACACGCGCATGTGCGCTTGCACTTCTACATTAGTCGTGAATGGCAGGGTGAACCACAAAGCCTGGAAGGGCAAGCATTTGCGTGGCAAGGTGAGGTGGGAGTCTCGCCCTTGTTACCAGCGACGATTCCTTTATTGGAGTGGCTGGGTTTGTTGCAACGCGACGTCGGTACCGTGCTTGCTTAACGTTTTGGGGCGAAAATCGGCGACAATCGGCGACAATCGGCGAAAATCGGTGATTGCGACGTAGCGCTTTTTGTATAAAGTACAGATTAAAGTACCAATAATGTACAGATTTTGCCCAAACTTGGTGGACTGCAGCCGCCCCGTTTAAAGCTGTCCATCGCCGAATTTGGCACTTCTATGCCATCCTCATTGTGTCTTATTAATGCAACTCCCTCCGTAGTTTTACTTATTGCTTGAAACTTTTCAGGCTGCGACTATCCTTATTCATTTTAATTCTGATATGTATTCAAAGTGATACAGTGTATTATTTTCCGCACACCGTGTTTTTTTTAATACGGTCTAGAGTGGAAACTCGGAAATTAATGGTCGTACAATGAAAACCGCTGTATTGAATTTCGTACAGTTTGGCGCCGACTTCAGAGTGAATTTTTTCTAAGTCATTGAATTTGTTAAATAAATATTAGTGGCACGAGCATTGCTAGGAGAGAAGAAACTTTTCTCTATAGCGATGGAGTGCTAAAAACTATGCAACAAATAGCAGAAAGAACTGGAGCTGTGCTGCGGATCGACTTGCAGGCAGTTCGATTTAACTACCGATTACTGCGCGATCGTTTGAGCTCAGCTCTGTGTGGTGCGGCGGTAAAGGCAGATGCCTATGGCTTGGGGGCAGGAGAAGTCGCCAGAGTGTTATACGAAGAAGGCTGTCGTCATTTCTTCGTCGCACATCTCGAAGAGGCGATTGCCTTACGTCCTGGATTGCCTATCGATGCACATTTGATTGTGATGCATGGCTCTCCAGTTGGATGCGAAGCGGAATTTATTGAACATGGTTGTATGCCTGTGCTCAATAGCTTAGCGCAAATTCAAGATTGGTCTGCGCTGGCGCGGCGACATGAAAAGGCGTTGCCCGCGATAGTCCAATTTGATACTGGTATGGCACGGATGGGGCTGTCGCCGCAAGAAGTCCAGGTTTTACAGAATGACCCAGAAGTTTGCCGTGGAATTGATGTGCAATACGTGATGAGCCATCTCGCTTGTGCCGAAGATCAGGCGAATCCGATGAATCGTCAGCAGTTGGAGAAGTTTCAGACTTTACGTGCTTTGTTTCCATTGAGTAAAGCAAGTCTGGCTAATTCTTCAGGTATTTTATTGGGGGAAGAGTTCCATTTTGATCTTGCACGCCCGGGTGCTGCGTTGTATGGCGTTGCACCGGTAGCCGGTCAGAAAAATCCTTTACGTGCTGTAGCGTATTTACAGGGACGTATTATCCAGACGCGCGAAATTCCGGCTGGAACGGGTGTTGGTTATGGTTCGACATGGCGCAGTCAGGAAACAAGTCGCATTGCGACGATTGCTGTTGGCTATGCTGATGGTTGGTTACGCAGTTTAAGTAACCGAGGGGTGGCGCATATTGGAGGTTATGCAGCGCCGATGGTGGGGAATGTGTCGATGGACACAATTACGTTGGATGTGACAAAGATCGCGCCAACATTATTGCAACCGGGGACATTAGTTGATTTGATGTCGGCAACGAATACGGTGGATGACGTCGCAAATAAAGCGAACACGATTGGTTACGAAATTTTGACCAGTTTGGGTGCGCGTTATCACCGCGAATATTCAGACCAGATATCGACCGAATAGTCTTGCATTAAAAAAATACCCAACCTCAATTATCAGCATTCACAGAACAAGCAAATCAGGAGAATCAAAATGAAAGTTATCATCCTTGGCGCAGGCGTTATCGGAACAGCATCAGCCTATTTCTTAGCAAAAGCCGGTCATGAAGTCACAGTCATCGAACGTCAACCAGGCGCAGCCTTAGAAACGAGCTACGCTAATGCAGGTGAAGTCTCACCTGGCTACTCAGCGCCTTGGGCGGGACCTGGTGTGCCAATGAAGGCGGTTAAATGGTTGATGATGAAACATAGCCCACTCGCAATTCGCCCTACCTTTGATCTGAACACTTGGCGTTGGGTGACGCAAATGTTATTAAACTGCACAAGCGCTCGCTACGAGACCAATAAAGGTCGGATGCTCCGCATGGCGGAATACAGTCGTGACGTACTGCAACAATTACGCGCAGATACCGGTATTGCCTACGATGAACGCACACAAGGCACGCTGCAATTATTCCGTAATCAGGCGCAATTGGATGGTGCGCAGGCAGATATTGAGATTCTGAATCGTTACGACGTGCCCTACGAAACCTTGGATAAAGCCGGTTGCTTGAAAGTTGAACCTGCATTAAAAAATGTTCAGGATAAATTTGTCGGCGCTTTACGCTTGCCTGGCGACGAAACCGGTGACTGCTTCAAATTCACCCAAAATTTAGCCAAATTGGCCGAAGGCTTGGGGGTGCAATTTAAATATGGCGTCAGTATTGAACGGCTGGTACATGAAGGCGACAAAATTACGTCAGTCATTACTTCTGAAGGTGAATTGACCGCGGATAGTTATGTGTTGGCGCTCGGTAGCTATTCACCGATCATCCTGCGTGAACTGGGTATCAAGATCCCGGTTTATCCGATCAAAGGCTACTCAATTACTGTACCGATTACCGATGCACAACGCGCACCGGAATCAACGGTGATGGATGAAACTTACAAAGTGGCTATCACACGGCTTGGTGACCGCATTCGCGTCGGTGGCACCGCCGAAATCACAGGTTACAACCTGGATTTGCGCAAAGATCGCCGCGATACTTTGGAATTCTCAGTCACTGACTTGTTCCCGGGTGGTGGTGACGTGAGTAAGGCTGAATTCTGGACTGGCTTGCGTCCTATGACGCCAGACGGTACTCCAGTGGTTGGCCCTACTCCTTATCGTAATTTATTCCTGAACACAGGACATGGCACCTTAGGGTGGACCATGGCTTGCGGTTCAGGGCAATTCATTGCCGATCTTGTTTCAGGCAAGCGTCCGGCAATTTCTACTGAAGGTTTATATATGGACCGATACGGCAGCATGAATCGTCCAATCATTGTCCCCAAGGAGTTGGCATGAGCCAGTTTGAACAATTGCTATCCTCAACCCAGGTATTTGCAGATGCCAATCTGAATACCCGTTTTTATACCGCTATTGAGATTTTGGCGCAAACCATGATGGTGATGCCGCGGGCGACCACGGTCGACAATCTGGCCGTGGCAACCGGTAAAACGCCGCGGGTAATACGTGCGATTTTGACGACTTTAAGCAAAGACGGCTTGGTCGGGCGTGATGCCAAAGATAAAGATGCCTGGCATTGTCGCGATTGCAATGGCATTATCACTTTGGCAGATGTTTATCGCTGCTTCGCTGATGCTGAAGAGCGGGCAATGGCCAAGGCTGCTAAAGTAGCGGCAAGCAACCATGCCGGCGATGTGAATGAAGTGGAAACAGACGTAAATCCATCGCGTAGTTCAAGCCAACACAGCGTTGATTTGCTGATGATGCAAGTTAAAATGACGGTCAATCGTGCGGTCGTCCAGCAATTACAGCAATTTGACCTGAGCCGCTTGCGCGGTCTGGCAACAACGGCTGCTTTTCGCAGTCAATACGCACGCCCCAGAGGCTATATACCAGAGCCTTACTGAATCATTCCTGTAACGATAAAGCTACTCAATGCGCATTAATATCCAGTTTAAGGATCGGGTTGGAATCGCTCACGAAATTTTAGCTGTGTTAGCGAAGCGCGGTTTGAACGTCGTTGCGGTGGAAGTAGATCCACCGCATATCTACATTGATAGCCCCGAATTACTGGAATATATGCTGCCAGCTTTGCAGGCAGATTGTTTATTGGTCAAGGGCGTTGGCGAGATTCAGATTCTTGATGTGCTGCCTGGTATCCGGCGGCGCTTGCACCTTGATACCGTGATGGCCGCAATGGAAGACCCCGTCATTGCCATTGACCGTGATGGCCGCGTCATGGTGGCGAATGCCGCCGCCGCCGCGGTGGCGGGTACTGATGAAGCAGGCATATGCAGCCTGACCTTGAGCCAAATTCTGGACGATGCCGATATTCAAAACGAACTTATTGGTGCAGGTTTTCGACTTCCAAGTCGTGAAGTCACTCTCAATGGCGAACCATTTTTCATGGAAGTCACGCCATTGTCGGAACCGCTGATCCTTGAATTCGCCTCGTCTGAGCGCTCGGTCGGCGCTGTACTCAGTTTCCATACGCCAGCCCGAATTGGTGGGCGCTTACATGCGTTACAAAATTCTGTGGGTAATGGATTTGATCCGATTGTCGGTGAATCTGAGCAAATCCGTGCATTGAAAGTGAAGGCAGCACGAGTTTCAGTGGTTGATACCCCACTTTTGATTACCGGTGAAACTGGGACTGGAAAAGAATTGCTCGCGCAGGCATGCCACGGCATGAGCCCAAGAGCCAATGCGCCATTTTTGGAGCTCAATTGCGCAGCTTTGCCTGAGAGCCTCGCCGAGAGTGAATTATTCGGCTATATGTCTGGTGCCTTTACGGGAGCCCAGCGCGGTGGTAAACCAGGTTTGTTTGAGATGGCGGATGGTGGCACAGTATTTCTCGATGAAATTGGTGAAATGTCTCTGTATTTGCAGGCCAAACTCTTGCGCTTTTTGAATGATGGTAAATTTCGGCGTATTGGTGGTGACAAAGAAGTACAGGTCAACGTGCGTATCATCAGCGCGACCCATCGCAATTTACGTAAAATGGTACAAGAAGGCTTATTTCGCGAGGACTTGTTCTATCGATTAAATGTGTTGCATCTGGAAGTGCCAGCTTTACGGGATCGCCCTGATGATATTTTGCCTTTAGCGCGTCATTTTATCGAGCGCGCGTGTACCCAATTGCAAAAAACAGTTTGTCGATTGAACTCGTCGGCGTGTGCTGTACTGGTGTCGAATCGCTGGCCAGGAAATGTCCGTCAATTGCAGAATGTCATATTTCGGGCAATTACGATGTCCGATCAACGAGTATTAGATGCAGCAGATCTCGATTGGGCTGAGGGTAGTATCAGTGCTGACGAGGTAAATCTGGATACGACTGAGAATTGGGAGCTATCAGTCAATGCGTTTGAGCAATCCCTGCTGGAACGGCTTTATCCGCAGTATCCTTCAAGTCGTAAACTAGCGGCACGCTTGCAAACATCGCATTCGATGATTGCAACAAAGTTACGCAAGTATGGGATTCCGGGAAAACGCTAAAAGCGAGTTCAGTCCAAGATCTGAACGCTCTATATAGTCATATATGTAGGAATAAACTGATCGGAGTGGGTCTGAATCAGACTTAATGTAAGTCTTCACTTTCAGGATCTTCTGGCAAATTGACAGCAGGAATGGTGTATTTTTCTTCCGCCCAGGCACCCAAGTCTATTTGTTTGCAGCGTTCAGAGCAAAATGGACGAAAGCGGTTTTCAGTGATCCACTCTACTTTACTATTGCAGGTCGGACAGTTTACAAAGGTAGCCATTTTCAGGTGCTTCAGCGGTCAAATTCAGTCGGTGGATTCAATGATCAGATAATGCGATCAATTTCGGTGATCAGAAGTTACAAAGCGTCAGATCAAACGGAATATCATTTTCGAATGCTTTGGGTTTCATGTCGCCGTCTTGCGACATATAACGTATCCATAGCATATATTTGTTGGCAGATATCTCCGGGATCGCGCCTAATTCACGCTCAACACTGACCCGTAGCAATTGATAGACCTTGCCTTGCAGCATTTGTTGGTAGCTTCCAGCTTGCGCAATGACTTTGGTGGTTGAGCCAGATTCGCGCAACAAACGCAGAACAACGTTAATTGCATCAAATAAAGGGGCAATTGGTGCAAACCAGGCAGAAATGTCTGCAAAACGCTTTTCTGCAGGATTTTTTTGCCATGCATGATAACTGGGCAGGTCAAATTCACAAGCGCCACCAGGAATGATCGTGCGTCCACGAATACTCATCAACCATTCATTGTCACGAATATTTTGCCCGGTTTTACCCGTGCTGGAGATTAATGCCGTGCTTGCGCGATCTACATCTTCCAGAACTTTATCCAACATTTCTGCCTGGACATTAGGATTGGATTTGAAACCAATAAGGGTATGTTTCTGCCGTTCAAGCTCTTGCAGTAGATCAGATTTCAGGTCAGCACGACCAGCCACTTCCAACATTTCGAAAATGGTTGCGAGTGCAACATGATGTTGCAGTGGGTCGGATTGATGCAGGAAAAATGTAAATTTTTCGTACAGGTCTTCCAACCTTAGTAGCGTGCGAATACGCTCGTTGAAAGGGTATTCGTAAACAATCAAAATAGTGTCCCTGTTTAAATTTATGCCAATCTATGCTTCACATGATTCTGAACCATACGGTTGAAAATTACAAACATCATGTAAAGTTTTTTTTTGTCTCTGATGTTTTATCTGCTTACATGCAAGGCAGTTGCCGATTCGAACTTCTAGGCGTCACTTTTATTGTTTGCTGCGCTTGCAAGTGTTAAGTACTGCAGATGTAAAGTTTGAACCTGCATTTTTACCGAGTTTAGGTCAGTTTCGTTCACAATAATATCATCGGCAGCAGCCAGTCTTTGTTCTCTGCTCGCCTGTGCCCGCATGATAGCCTGAACTTGCTCCTGATTTAAATTATTTCTTTTCATTACTCTGTTAATCTGTGTTTCTTCCTTGCAGTCGACTACCAGAATACGATCTACCCGTCCGCGCCAGTTGCCTGATTCTACTAACAACGGCACTGCGAAAATGACGTAAGGGGTAGTTGCCATGGCCGCCAGATGCTCACATTGCTGGCGTATCAACGGATGGAGTATTTGTTCCAGTTTCCTTTTAGCAGTGCCATCAGAAAAAACCAGTTCACGCATCCATTGGCGATCCATTGCACCATTGGCCGCAATGGCTGATGCACCGAATTGTTGCCCTATTGCAGCGATTGCTAAGCCATCCGGCGCTGTCAACTGATGGGCGATCGCATCGGTATCAATTACTACAATACCTTGTGCTTCAAATAGGTCAGCAACCGTCGATTTACCGCTACCGATGCCGCCCGTCAGGCCGATGGCATAATGCGCAGATAGGTGCTCTGCCATCAGATATAACCCAGATAAAGGTGGGTTAATTCATTGCCCCAAATTAACGCTATTAAACCGGCACCGGCAAGGTAAGGACCAAATGGCAGCGGCGTATCCCGACCTCGTTTTGATAAGACGATCATGGCGATACCAACTACTGCGCCGACGACAGAGGAAAGTAAGATAATGATTGGCAACATCGTCCAGCCCATCCATGCACCTAAGGCTGCTAATAATTTGAAGTCGCCGTAGCCCATTCCCTCTTTACCAGTAATAAATTTGAAGATCCAAAAAATGGACCATAATGACAGATAGCCTGCCACTGCGCCGATGACGGCGGATGATAAAGAGCAAAATGTCCCGTTCAGATTGACCAATAAACCCAGCCATAACAAGGAAAGTGTCAAATCATCCGGCAATAGTTGGGTATCGGCATCAATCATTGTCATAGCAATGAGCAGGAACCCAAAAAACATGGCAGATATGCCTGCCAAACCACTACCGAAATGCCAGATAATCCCTGCAGATAATAATCCCGTAACGAGTTCGACGATCGGATAACGAATCGAAATCGTGGCTTTACAGCCGCGACATTTCCCCCCAATGGCGATGTAACTGAAGACGGGTATGTTCTCCATGGCGGTGATCTGATGCCCACAGTGTGGACATGCCGACCGAGGAACGACCAGGTTAAAAGGTGAGGTGTGCGGTAATTCTTTACCTGTCTCATGGGCAACAAAATTCTCTGCCTCACGCTGCATCATCTTCGGTAGACGGTAAATGACGACGTTTAAAAAACTACCAATCAGCAACCCGAAAATTCCTAAAACAATACTACTGAAGGTATTTCCGGGGAGTTTAAAAAAAATTTCCTGTAACATCAGACCACAGATCCCAATTTGAAAATTGGCAGATACATGGCAACCACCAAACCGCCAATAACCACACCGAGAATGACCATAATGAGCGGTTCCATTAAACTTGAGAGGGAAGCGACTGCCTCGTCAACTTCTTCTTCGTAAAAGTCTGCTACTTTACCGAGCATGCTGTCAAGGGCACCAGATTCTTCACCAATAGCAACCATTTGCGTCACCATATTAGGGAATAAATTGGTATTTTGCATTGCTACTGTAAGGCTGGTACCTGTACTCACTTCAGTTTGGATTTTGATTGTGCCGTCAAGATAAACCGCATTACCTGAAGCGCCGCCGACTGAATCGAGCGATTCGACCAACGGTACACCGGCAGCAAACATGGTTGAAAGCGTTCTGGTCCATCTGGCGATGGTGGCTTTTCTGATAATGGCACCAAAAATAGGTGCTTGCAGCAAAATTCTATCCATTGCTCTTTGCATTTCTAAAGAGCGACGCCAGGTTTGGAAGAAGAAATACAGTGACCCAAAAATGGAACCGAAAATCAAGTACCAATAAGTGACCACAAAATCGGAAATCGCCATCACGATCAAGGTTGGGGCAGGCAAATCTGCGCCAAAGCTAGAAAAAACTTGTTTAAACGCAGGCACCACGAAAATCATAATGACGGCGGTAACGACAAAAGCCACCGAAAGAATTGCAATCGGGTAAGTTAATGCCGATTTAATTTTCTTTTTAATCGCTAAGGTTTTTTCTTTATAAATGGCAAGTCGGGTCAATAAATCTTCCAGGATACCAGCTTGTTCACCCGCACCAACAAGGTTGCAAAATAGCGGATCAAAATAGAGCGGAAATTTACGGAAAGCCTGATTCAGGCTCGTTCCCGTCTCCACATCGCCGCGTATGTCTTGCAATAGTTTCGATACAGAAGGATTCGCATTGCCTTTCGCCACAATATCAAAAGACTGCAACAGCGGAACACCCGCTTTCATCATGGTTGCTAACTGGCGTGTAAATAGCGTGATGTCAGCATCGGTGATTTTTTTCCCAGAGCTGTAGGATTTCTTTTTGAGTTTCGTTACTAAGATGCCTTGGCGGCGCAAAGTCGCGTTAACAATAGCTTCACCGCCGGCTCGCAGTTCCCCTTGCACCGATTTGCCATACTTGTCTTTACCTTCCCAGGCATAAATAACTTCTTTTGCTGGTTTGATGGTTTTGGCGGGATTAGTTGCCATGTGACTGCTCTCCGGTTATTCGTTGGTACATCCAAGAACCTCTTCCAAGCTAGTGAGCCCTTGTTTAACTTTCATCAGTCCAGACTGGCGCAGATTTCTGACGCCGTCGCGTTGTGCTTGTTCTTCAATTTCCATCGCACTTCCACTGGCCAGAATAATACGTTCGATGGCATTGGAGATCGGCATTAACTGATAAATACCAACCCTGCCTTTATAACCGTTTCCGCCGCAGCGTTCGCAGCCAACTGGTTCGTAAGGCTTCCAGGAACCATCCAATTCTTCTTTTTTAAAACCAGCTTGAATCAGGACTTCATCGAGGATTTCTGTTGGTCGTTTGCAAGTGCATAAACGACGTGCCAGCCGCTGTGCGGTAATCAATATGACGGAAGAGGCGATATTAAACGGCAACACGCCCATATTCATGAGGCGAGTCAGTGTCGACGGCGCGTCATTGGTATGCAGGGTCGAAAATACCATATGGCCGGTTTGCGCAGCTTTAATTGCGATATCTGCGGTCTCTAAGTCGCGAATCTCACCGACCATGATGACGTCAGGATCTTGACGCAAAAAAGACTTCAAGGCAGCCGCGAAGGTTAATCCGGCTTTATCATTGACGTTGACCTGATTGACGCCTGGCAAGTTAATCTCTGCCGGATCTTCAGCAGTTGAGATATTGATGCCCGGTTTATTAATAACGTTCAGGCAGGTATAAAGTGAGACTGTTTTACCGGAACCTGTTGGCCCGGTTACAAGTACCATGCCATACGGACGCTGAATGGCATTCATCAGAATTTCTTTTTGATCTGGATCGTAACCTAAGGCATCAATCCCCATTTGTGCCTGCGATCCGTCGAGAATACGCATAACGATTTTTTCGCCAAACAGGGTCGGCAGGGTACTTACGCGGAAATCAATCGACTTTTTGGCGTTCAAATGTAGCTTCATCCGTCCATCTTGCGGAATACGCTTTTCGGAAATATCTAATTTTGAGATGACCTTAATCCGTGAGGATAGCTTGTCTTTGATGGCCAGTGGAGGTTGCGCGATTTCGCGCAGTTCGCCGTCGATACGGAAGCGTATCCGGTAAAATTTTTCGAACGGTTCAAAGTGTAAATCGGAAGCGCCCATATTGATCGCATCGATCAGCATTTTTTGCAAAAATTTGACGATAGGGGCATCGTCGACTTCATTTGCTTGCGCGTCAATGGCCGCTTGCCCGCTATCGTCTTCTTTGAATTCAAATTCAAAGTCATCGCCAGCCAGATCGCTGAGACTCTGTTCGGAGGTTTTGCCGATCTTTTCCAGTAATTTCGTCAGCGCATCATGCTGAACCATCACCAGTTCAATGGCTAAATTTGTCTGGAATTTAACTTGATCGATTGCTGAATTATTGGTTGGATCAGATACGGCGAGGGTAAGTTTGTTCCCTTTTTTTGCAATCGGCACCAAGCGCTGCAGCTGCATCAATTTTTGGTCAACTAATTTTTCTGGAAGTGCGCTTTCATCGATCGCAACCAGATCCAAAAGTGGATAGCCGAAAGTTTCCGAACAAAAATTCGCCAGATCGCGAGGCGTAATAAATTGACTTTGAAGCAGGCTATCGATAAACGACAGTTTATCGGCTTGGGCTTTCTTTGAAACGGTGTCGACCTGTACATTGCTGAGCAAATTTCCTTGCATCAGGGCGCGTGCCAGGCCTGAGGTCAAAACGGGTGTTGCAGAGGGTGGTGGGGCTGCGGACATAGTGACTCTAATTGTAGGTTTCCAAAACAAGCGTTGCTTCGCGATAATGCAACTGATGCTGAGTTTTGTAAAGACATCCTACTTTTTTTTACATCTGGAGGGTACGCACACAGTAAAAAATGTTGCCTTTACTGCGCAAGTATTCAGTTTTGGGACATGCCAAAACCCGCTGCGGAATCTTGCGTTTGAGTCGGTTTGAGTGCGTATTACTGTTGTCGAAGCCAGATTGTGATTACCTTGTATGACACAAACATGGTATCGGGCAGCGTAAAAGGTAGCATAACTCAATGCTCTTTTGCCTGCCGTTTGCAAACCGGGTGACTTTAGATAATTCAGACCTTGGCTACAAGCTGCATTCGCAGTTTGTAACCTGAGCGCACTGATTTATTTAGTGATTGCGGTGTACGGCAAAATTGCTTAATGCCAGCAGCGCCGATTTATAGACTGATTCTGGCAATGATTGTATTGCAGCAGACGCACGTTCGGCGGCGAGTACCGCTTGCTGCGTTGTGTAGCCTAGCGCGCCTGATTGCGTAATGGCAGTTAAAATCGCATTAAATTGTGATTCGTCACCTTGCTCAATACATAAGCGAACTAATTCTCTCTCAGTATCGCTGCCGTGTTTCATCAAATAGATGAGAGGCAAAGTTGGTTTGCCTTCACGCAGATCATCTCCGACGTTTTTGCCGATATCTTCGGCATTGCCAGAATAATCTAATACATCATCAATTAGTTGGAACGCCGTGCCTATGCAGCGTCCGTATTCCGCAGCAGCGTTGATTTGTTCTTCGTTTGCACCAGCAATCAAAGCGCCAATTTCAGCTGCCGCTTCAAACAGTTTGGCTGTTTTGGAGCGGATTACTTGCAAATAGCGTTCTTCAGTGACATCTGGATCGTGCATATTCAGCAATTGCAAAACTTCACCTTCGGCAATTACATTGGTAGCATCCGCCAGAATTTGCATCACTCGCATGCTGTTAATGGATACCATCATTTGAAATGCACGCGAATACAAAAAGTCACCGACCAGCACGGAAGCCGCATTACCAAATAAGGCGTTTGCCGTCTGGCGGCCACGGCGCAGAGACGATTCGTCGACGACATCATCGTGCAACAACGTCGCAGTATGAATAAACTCGACAATAGCTGCCAATTCGTGATGGTGTTTGCCTTGGTAGCCATAAGCGTTAGCAACCAACAATACTAAAACCGGACGGATACGCTTTCCACCAGCACTGATAATATACTCAGCGATCTGATTGACCAAAGCGACGTCGGAGTGCAGCTGTTGGCGGATAACTTGATTAACCGCCGACATATCCAAGGCAATTACGTCGGTAATAGGGTTCTGTTGTACGGTGGCAGACAAGGGGTAATCCTGCTAATTAATCCAAGACGCAGATTATACGATGTTGTGATCAAATTTGCTCTTCCCAGTAATGTTAAAAAGCAGAACTTTTCATGCTTTTTATCAAAATACGATCAATATGCTGATTTGTTGATCGATACGTAAGGTCTTTCTGTGCTGAAAAATTATGCAAATTGTCTTTGACGCTGACTATAAGTCTATGTATAATTTGGGGTTTTCCCGAATTCCTAAGTAAATTTTGGGGCGGGGAAGAAAATCCTTTTATTTATTCGATGAGGTTTCACATGTACGCGGTCATAAAAACCGGAGGCAAACAATACAAAGTTGTCGCTGGTGAAAAACTTAAAGTAGAACAGATACCTGCAGACATTGGCTCCGAATTCACCATTGATCAAGTACTCGCTATGGGTGCTGGAGAAACCATTAAATTTGGTACTCCGTTGGTTGCAGGTGCTACGGTGCTGGTTAAGGTAATAGATCACGGTCGTCACGACAAAGTGCGCATTTTCAAAATGCGTCGTCGTAAGCATTACCAGAAGCGTCAAGGCCACCGCCAAAACTTTACTGAACTGCAAATCGTATCTATCAACGGTTAATCTCTGATTATCTGTTAATTACCAGTATCCAAGGAGCTATTAAATGGCACACAAAAAAGGCGGCGGCACCACGCGCAACGGCCGTGACTCAGAGTCAAAACGCTTAGGCGTTAAAGTTTACGGCGGCCAGGCAATCAATGCTGGCGGTATCATCATTCGTCAACGCGGTACACGTGTACACGCTGGTGAAAATGTTGGTATGGGCAAAGATCACACTTTATTCGCTCTGATTGACGGTAAAGTACAATTCGCAATTAAAGGTGCTAACAAGCACCAATACGCGATTGTTGTTGCAGCCTAAGTTTTGAAGTAATTCAAAGCAAGGCGCAAGCCAATACGACAAAAAGGCTCTGCCATTGGTAGAGCCTTTTTAGTTTCGAGAGATCCTGTATAAATCGGTTGCTCTCCCATTGCCGTACACAGCGTGTACATATAATTAAAACTTTGAATTTGCTCTTGCCTGACTAAAATAGGGTATCCAGTCCTTATTGCTGCCATTTTTGCTGAAGTGATCGTCCCAGATATGGCAAAAAATAAAACATTCATAGTTTTGATTCGATAATGGATCCCATCCGGGACGCAAGGATTTATACAAGCTTTTTTAGGTGCTTAAAAATGAAATTTATTGACGAAGCCAGAATTGAAGTCATCGCCGGTGACGGTGGTAATGGTGTTGCCTCTTTCTGTCGAGAAAAATTCCGCCCGTTCGGCGGTCCTGACGGCGGCGATGGTGGCCGTGGCGGTAGTATTTGGGCGGTCGCTGACCGAAATATCAATACCTTGGTTGATTATCGCTATTCTAAATTGCACAAAGCTAAAGATGGCGAAAATGGCCGTGGCGCTGATTGCTACGGCAAAGGTGCGGACGATATTTTCCTGAGGATGCCTGTGGGAACCTTGATTGCTGACCGCAACACCGACGAAGTGATTGCTGATTTGACCGAACACGGTCAACAGGTTGAGCTCGTTAAAGGCGGTGAGGGTGGTTGGGGCAATATTCACTTCAAGACTTCTACCAACCGCGCACCACGTCAACGGACCGAGGGTAAAGAAGGCGAACGTCGGGAATTGCGTCTGGAATTGAAAGTGTTGGCAGACGTTGGTTTGCTCGGGTTACCAAATGCGGGTAAATCCACATTTATTACCGCTGTGTCCAATGCTCGTCCAAAGATCGCTGATTACCCATTTACAACTTTGCATCCGAATCTGGGTATGGTTCGCGTCAGTCACGAAAAGAGTTTTGTGATTGCCGATATTCCGGGTTTGATCGAAGGGGCTGCTGATGGTGTCGGCTTGGGCGTACAATTCTTGAAACATTTGCAACGTACCGGTTTGCTTTTGCATATCGTTGATCTGGCACCATTTGATGATAATGTTGATCCGGTCAAGGATGCCAAAGCTCTCATCAAAGAATTGCGTAAATACGATGAAAGCTTGTACGACAAACCACGTTGGTTGGTGTTGAACAAACTTGATGTCTTGAGTGAAGATGAGCGCAAGAAGAAGGTCAAAGACTTTGTGAAGCGTTTTGGCTGGAAAGGCCCTGTATTTGAGATTTCCGCTTTGAATCGCGAAGGTTGCGAAGACTTGGTCATGGCAATCTATAAAGATATTGAAGAAAAACGCACGCAGGAACAGCGTTCACAAGAAACCCAAATGAAAGAAGAAGCGCAAGGCATCTTGTCGATCGATCCAGATGATCCTCGTTTCAAAGTATGGGAAGACTAAACCTGCGCGGTGAATGTTTTCGAAAAAGCCTGATTCGTAAAGCGATCAGGCTTTTTTTATTGGTCGACCCTAAGCTAAAACGGATCGATGGAAAAATAGACTATTGATAATTTTTCGAGATATTTGGTAATGAAAATTTAATATACCTAAATTTAATTTAGAATATTCATCAAGTATCAACATAAAGTATAATTTTAAGCTTTCTTGTCCATACAAGGTCTTATTTTCGCCATGCATTCTGTGATTCAACAAGCAAAGCGCCTGATTATCAAAGTAGGTTCATCTTTAGTCACCAATGATGGCAAGGGCTTGGACAGTCTCGCCATACAGAAATGGGCAGCGCAAATCGCGGCGTTACGTGCGATGGGCAAAGAAGTGGTGTTAGTGAGCTCAGGCGCAATTGCAGAAGGTCGCCAACGGCTCGGCTTCGATAAGCGCCCGACAGGGATTCACGAGTTACAGGCTTGTGCAGCAGTCGGTCAAATGGGCTTGGCGCAAATTTATGAAAGCAGTTTTCGGGCGCACAACATTGGCACTGCACAGATTCTGTTGACGCATGCTGATCTGGCAGACCGCGAGCGTTATCTGAATGCGCGGTCGACCCTGTTTACCTTGTTACGCTTTGGGATTGTGCCGATTATCAATGAGAATGATACCGTCGTTACCGATGAAATTAAATTTGGCGACAATGATACGCTTGGGGCCTTGGTCGCGAATTTGATCGAAGCCGACGCCTTAATTATTTTGACTGATCAACGTGGACTCTACACCGCTGATCCACGTAAAAATCCTGATGCGCAGTTTGTACATGAGGCAAAAGCTGGCGATTTGGCGTTGGAGGCCATGGCTGGCGGTGCGGGGTCGAATTTAGGCAGTGGAGGTATGTTGACAAAGATTCTGGCTGCGAAGCGCGGCGCAAAGTCTGGTGCACATACGGTGATTGCCTGGGGGCGTGAAGATGATGTGCTGGTGCGCCTCGCCAATGGCGAAGCCATTGGTACGCAACTGGTTTCTGAAATGGCACCATTAGCCGCGCGCAAACAGTGGATGGCAGATCATTTACAGACGGCTGGACAAATTAAGCTCGATGCCGGTGCGGTGCAAAAGCTGACGATGGAGGGAAAGTCCTTATTGCCGATTGGTGTGCTGGAAGTTTTGGGTGAATTTGGACGTGGTGAATTAGTTACTTGCATCGATGAAGCGGGTCGAACCATTGCGCGAGGCTTGTCTAATTACGGTAGTGCTGATGCGCGTAAAATTAAACGCAAACCTTCAGCAGAGATCGCCGCCATACTCGGTTTCGTGGAAGAGCCTGAGTTGATACATCGGGATAATCTGGTGATTGTGTAAATGCTGAATATCTGAATATCTGAATCGCTGAATGTCGCATATAAAGTAGGCATTAAAAAAGGGCACTGCGATGCCCTTTTTATTACCTGAAACCTCTTTGCCCATTGAGCTGATTGAATTTGAAAATAAGGAAAATGAAATACCAAATAACAATAGTGGACCCAATATTTGACTCAACAGTCGTTCCACTAGCGAGTACCACTGTACGGCAAACTTCTTCCTTCCAGACGGTTAGTTAAAAACGGCACTTTGCCGGCGACGGAAGTTCCTTCGCAGAAAAACTCGGTAAACAATATATGGTGTTGTTTATTTGCCGCAGTGTTTGAAATACGGAACCAATCGTCGCGGCGCGAACGTGACCATGTGCCATCACTACGACCAAAAGCGTACAGCTTGTGTTCGTAAGTTTCGCAGCGGATTGCTTCATAGCTAATATTTTTAGCACCGGCATTGCTGGTGGCGATCAAAGTATAACGAACAGTACCATCGCTGCCAACGCTCAATGAAAGTTTGTCAATTGCAAAGGACTGGCTATCACTTTTATAAAAATTTAAAAGATTTTCTTGTTTTGGCGCCGCAGGTAATTGAAGTTCGACCTCAGCCCACGCTTTGTCCGGTTCGTCTGCGGGCGGGGTGGTCTGAATTGCCTGGCCAGCCTGAATCACTGGCGTATAGGCCAATAGAATCAAACTCGCCACGACAGCGCGACTGATCGTTCGCTTTAAAGAAATACATGTGGAATGTCGCATAAGAATTATTTATGTTCTTCCTGTTCAGTTTTTGGTGGTTCCACGCTTTTGTCTGCATTTTTTGCATTTGGACGCGGAGATCGATGGCGAACGCTACCTGGGTTGTCATTTCTATGAATGTAACGTGATAATTCTTGCAAGGCCATCTGATAGACGCCACGCTTGAATTCAATGACGACGTCCAATGGCACCCAATACTCATGCCAACGCCAGGCATCGAATTCAGGATGGTTGCTGGCGCGTAAATTCACATCACAGTCGCGACCCACCATGCGTAACAAAAACCAAATTTGCTTTTGCCCACGGTAATGCCCACGAATTTCACGTTTGATAAAGTGATCTGGGACCTCATAACGGAGCCAGTCACGGGTGCGGCCGATAATTTTGACATGCTCCGGCAACAAGCCTGTTTCTTCTTCCAATTCTCGAAACATCGCCTGCTCAGGAGATTCACCATACTTAATCCCGCCTTGTGGAAATTGCCAGGAATGCTCGCGCACCCGCTTTCCCCACCAGACTTGATTGTTGGCGTTAAGCAAAATTATGCCAACGTTAGGGCGGAAGCCTTCACGATCTAGCATATCTAACCTCAAAACTTTCTGTGGCTAAATGGCTTATTTTTGCAATTGAACGTGCTAAATAGCGTCGTTACGTCAAAACGGGAGCCCAATTTTCAGCGGGCAGGGGCCAGTTTGGCGAACAAATCGCGGTTTCCTTCATCAAATGTGCAAAGAGTGGGCGCATTAGCCAGCTAATCCTTTAAAATTGAGTTGATTATAACCTTCCATTTAAAAAGAATCACTGTCATGCGAGCTACTCGATTTTTTATTTCTACACTTAAAGAAGCCCCTGCCGATGCCGAAGTCGTCAGCCATAAACTGATGATGCGTGCCGGCATGATTAAACGCCTCGGTTCTGGCATCTATAACTACATGCCGATGGGCTTGCGGGTGATTCGTAAAGTGGAAAATATTATCCGCGAAGAAATGAATCGCGCCGGTGCCATTGAAATGTTGATGCCTGTCGTGCAGCCAGCAGAACTATGGCAAGAAACTGGTCGTTGGGACAAAATGGGTCCTGAACTGATGCGCGTGAAAGACCGCCATGGTCGCGATTTTATTATTCAACCGACTTCCGAAGAAGCAATTACGGATGTTGTCCGTTCCGATATTCGTTCATATCGCCAGTTGCCAGTGAACTTTTATCATATTCAGACTAAATTCCGTGATGAACGCCGTCCACGTTTTGGCTTGATGCGTGGTCGCGAGTTCACCATGAAAGATGCGTATTCTTTCGATCGTAATGTTGAAGGCTTGAAACAATCGTATCAAATCATGTTTGATGCTTACACCCGTATTTTCCAACGTTTTGGTTTGCAATTCCGTGCTGTAGCTGCGGATAACGGTGCAATCGGTGGCTCCGGGTCGCATGAATTTCACGTCATTGCTGAGACTGGCGAAGATGCTTTAGTGTATTGCCCGACTTCCGACTACGCGGCCAATATGGAAGCGGCAGAAGCGTTAGCGCTGAATGCAGCTCGCCCAGCAGCAAGTGCAGCCTTGACCAAAACAGCAACCCCAGGCAAAGCCAAGTGCGAAGATGTGGCTGAATTGTTGAGCATTCCTCTGCAAAACACCGTGAAATCTATCGTTTTGACGGTAGAAGACGAAGAAAAGGGCGACGCTGGTAAACAAGTCTGGCTGTTGTTGTTGCGCGGCGACCATGAATTGAATGAAGTGAAGACTGCAAAGGTTCCGGGGCTGGCGAATCACCGCATGGCGACCGAAGCAGAGATCGTTGAATGGTTTGGTACTAAACCAGGCTATCTGGGCCCTATCAACACTAAGAAAGCAGTCCACATCGTTGCTGATCGTACCGTAGCGAATATGGCTGACTTTGTCGTCGGTGCAAATGAAGCAGATTTCCACTTCACGGGCGCAAACTGGGGACGCGATATTCCTGAAGCCCTCGTGGCAGATTTGCGCAACGTCGTCGATGGCGATCCTTCACCAGATGGCAAAGGCGTATTAGCGATTCAACGCGGTATCGAAGTTGGTCACGTGTTCCAGTTAGGTACCCGCTATTCACAAGACATGAAGGCCACCTTCCTGGATGAAAACGGGAAGCCACAATTATTACAAATGGGCTGCTACGGTATCGGCGTGACACGTATTTTAGGTGCGGCGATCGAACAGAATTTTGACGACAAAGGGATTATCTGGCCTACCTCGATTGCGCCATTTGAAGTCGTACTCTGCCCGATGGGTATGGATCGCAGCGAAGCCGTTAAAACCGAGACAGAGAAGTTATATCAAGGTTTGCTGGCCGCAGGCGTAGATGTGATTCTGGATGACCGTGGTGAGCGTCCTGGTGCGATGTTTGCTGATTGGGAGTTGATCGGCGTACCACATCGTATCGTCATTGGTGATCGTGGTCTGAAAGATGGCAAGCTGGAATATGTAGGCCGCCGCGATGCTGAGGCGACGATTGTTCCAGTCGAAGAAATGCTGGCATTTGTTAAAGCGAAACTGGCAGCTTGAGCCTGTTTTTGCGATAAATTTATCGCTGCTTTAATTCTGGGTTGAAATATGTAAAAGTCCCTTTTGTAGTTCATGAAGATAGGATGAGCTACAGGGGGATTTTTCATCGACTGAGTTTAAGTAGTGGCGCGAGTTTCACCTGTTCAACGAGATTGTTCTTCAGGCTCAGGCTGGAATTTCTTGTTGTTTCAGGCTTAAATTAAATTCAGAAGATTGCAAAATATTGCTCCCTTCCTTTGGGAAATAATCAAAAGTGAAGTTGATCTCCGCACGTTTTTTTTGTCTCCTGACATGCACTGCATTCCTTTGCACTGGCTTCTCGCCCCAAGCCTTGGCAGGCAACCAAAAAGAAGAGGCAATGGCCGATTCGGTGCGCCTTGCGCTGTCAAAAGCCGTTTCAGACAATAGCCCACCCAAACCAAGTTTTACCAATATCGACGAACGTATCAAATACCTGAGCTGGTTGGGTGAAATGTCGATGCGTTTAAAACGTCGTATTCCCGATTATCAGACCCGCATAGAGTTACTGGAAACTGTCTGGTACGAATCAAAACGCGCCGGCCTTGACCCTGCGATGGTGATGGGGCTGATGCAAGTCGAATCCGCATTTCGAAAATATGCGACGTCCGTCGTCGGCGCGCGCGGTTATATGCAAGTTATGCCATTCTGGTCACGCGTGATCGGCGATGGCAATGCCAAGATGCTATTTAAAATGCAAACCAATTTGCGTTACGGATGCTCGATTTTGCGTATGTACATCGATATGGAAAAAGGTGATTTATACCTTGCTCTTGGCCGCTATAACGGCAGTCGTGGCAAACCTGAATATCCGAATGCGGTGCTCGCTAACTGGAAGAATTGGGAATATAAAAAGTAATGGGGCATTTGCTAGAATTCGCAATAATTTCATAATAATGGAGTTCATTAACATTAGAATTTCATTTTTGTATTCCTCCTTTTTGCCAGGACTATAATGGTTCAACTCCCTACAATTTTGCAATATTAAAAATTTTTTACGAGATACTCGAAAAAAATTCTCATCAAAAAATATGCGCAAACTTAATCTAAGTGTACTTTTTTTCAGAACGTTATGCGGCTCGTCGGCACTTTTTTTTCCTGCTTTATTTTTAATTTTTTTAGAATCAAGTACTTTAAAAATAGTGTACCCGCATTTTTTTTATTTAGCTGTCTCTTAGCTTGCGGCCTTATTTTGCTGACAAATTTTATTCAGTCGTCTGCGAGCCATATAAGGAACATTGAAATCCCAACATTGTTCTACGGAATTGGTTCTGGTTGCATAGTTTGCGCAGTTTCATTTTCTTATTTCTTTTTTACAAAAGATCTTCACAACACTCTTTTTAATCCTCAATTACTTTTACAGTTGTTGATTATTGCTTTAGGTGTGGGGCTCTATGAAGAAGTTTTTTTTCGATACTGTGTTCAAAAATTTTGTTCAAAGTTGATTGGTAAGTATTGGGGAGGCTTTATTCAAATCGTCCTTTTCGCACTGGTACATCATCCGTGGACAGTGGATGCACCATTCTTGCGATTTTTTTCTTTAATGTCTTTTGCTCTGTTGTGTACCGTATTGGCGCAATCACGATTAGGACTGCTTGCGAGTATTGGATATCACGCGGGGTACGATTCTGCGTCCTTTTATTTTTTGGGTGTCGCGCCACACTTTCGAAGTATGACAAATTGGGAGCAACTTTTTGGGATTTTTGACGAGTCAATTAATATGCGGGAACAAAATTTTGCGATGACGATGGTAATGCTGATTCAACTCACATTGAGTGTCTCAATCGGTTGGCGAATATGGAAGAAGAGTTTGGCTGAAGGGCAAGATGCTACAATTTCTGAATGTAATGCGGCGGCTTGATTGTTTTTCATTTTGTTAATTTTTATTCCCGAAAAGCCTGCAAGGATTAAATTTTACTGAATAAAATGTGCGTTGTGGTGATGCAGGTGTAACGCGTCAGACCGGATAAAATAGCTGGGGAGTATACATAGGTGATCCATGAGACTGCTTGGGCGACTATCTAATGATATGCAGTACATTTATCATTGAATTAATACTTCGCCACATTACTATCCGTAAATTTTCTTGCAGATAGTAATACCTCAATGACATTTATGAGACTTCGAACCATTTTGGTTGGCTTATCGATTGCTTATTCATCAGCACTAAATGCCAGCGTCGTGAGAGATGACGACAAACTTTTAATCGAAGGTAAATTACTTAATGCCGATGCTGACAACGTTGTTGCGTTAATTAACGAACACGTTATTCATACAATTGTCTTTAAAAATAGCCCTGGGGGAGAATGGCGTGCTGGGATGCGTATTGGAAATTTTATATCCAGTAAAAACATAACTACAATTGTAGAAGGAGTGTGTGCCTCAGCATGCACCCTGGCCTTTTTAGGTGGAGATAAAAGAAAATTTTCCCATCAATCAAATGCACCTATACTTTTTTTCCACGCGCCATATTCTGCTGACAATCAACGCACCATCGAAAATCTGAAAAGAGCTTTTTTTTCTTGGATTGAGTATCGAACAAAAAAAGAAATTCCTGTCCAATTTTCAGATGCAATGAACAACACGATCTCAGCACGTGGAGGGATATTTTTATTCTCTGCTGTTGATCCCATTGTAAAATCCGCAGGAGGAGGTATTACTCAAATTTGCAAGGGAAGCGAGATTAGAATACCGCTAGATTGTGAAAGAACTGACGCAATTTCTGCCGTTAGCTTGGGAATTATTAATGAAGAATAAATCTGCCTCTCCTATTTATTATATTATATTATATAAATATTAATAATTTACGGAGTCTGTGATATGGATGATTATTCTGATGGCGTGAAATACGTCGTGATAATGTCGCTCGGCATGTTGACGGGCGTCGCCGGGATGTCCTTGTACATTTATTGGTTTGGATTACCTTTTTGAGAAAAGGTGCGGCGCAGATTTAAAATTTGCTTTTTACATTTTAAAAGCGCAAAAGAATTTTAGCTATATACAAAAATGCCCGCGCGATGCGGGCATTTTTGTTTGGGATGGGATAACTACGTCCCATTAAGTCTCCCAAAGCAACTTTGGTTCACTGGTACTGAAAAATCAGGACAGGTGACCAGAAATGAGTTTAGTCATTTCAAACATGGATACTTGCTTCTTGCCGCCGAAAACAGCTTTCAGTTTGTCATCCGCGTTGATGTTACGTTTGTTTTCTGCGTCTTGCAGGTTATGCTTCTTGATGTATTCCCATACTTTTTTAGTGACTTCAGTACGTGGAATTGCTGCTGCACCGATGACTGCTGCCAAAGTTGGGGAGATTGTCATTGGTTTCATGAACGCTGCGTTTGGCTTGCGTTCTGCTGCTGGCTTAGCTGCAGCTGCTTTTTTAGGCGCTGCTGCTGGCTTCGCTGCTGCTGCTTTTTTAGGCGCTGCGGCTGCTTTTGCTGCTACTGGCTTTTTGGCCGCTGCGGCAGGTTTTGCTGCTGGTTTAGCTGCTGGTTTTTTTGGTGCTGTTGCCATAAATAGCCTCCTTCACAAATTTCGTGGACGGAGCTTTGATCATTGTTGAAAAGCTCCTGCATTGCGTCACTTTACGCATTGCTAATAGTGGTGGGGTTTTTACACTGATGCAAGTGTTTTTTGTCGCTTTTTAGCGAAAATAGGCGAGAAATTCAGCTTCGTTGGATTTATGTGCAAAAAAAAGCCGTATCGGAGCAATTTTCCCTCTGATACGGCTTTTTTTATCGACAATTTCAGATACGAAAACTTCGGTGAAAAATCAGCGTTTTCCGGGCATCATGCCCTTCATGCTGCGCAACATTTTCATCATGCCGCCACCGCGTAATTTTTTCATCATGCTTTGCATTTGTTCAAATTGTGCCAGCATCCGATTGACTTCCTGGATCTGAACACCTGCACCGGCGGCGATACGGCGCTTGCGTGAGGCCTTGATCAATTCTGGTTTGGCGCGTTCCAAAGGTGTCATGGAATTGATCATGCCCTCCATGCGGCGGACTTGCTTTTCGGCTTGATCCATATTCGCGCCAGCGGCTGCTTGTTGCATTTGCGCTGGTAATTTATCCATCAAACCAGATAAACCGCCCATATTTTTCATTTGCGACATCTGCATTTTGAAATCGTTGAGGTCAAACTTGCCACCGTCTTTGAGTTTGTGTGCCAGATTCTGCGCTGCAGCAACATCCATGCCTTTTTGCGCGGATTCGACCAAAGCCAGAATATCACCCATGCCCAACACGCGATTCGCCATGCGGGTAGCATCAAAGGCTTCCAAACCGTCGAGTTTTTCGGCGACGCCGACAAATTTGATTGGCTTACCAGTAACGTAGCGAACTGATAAGGCGGCACCACCACGTGAATCACCGTCAAGCTTCGTCAGTACAACACCGGTTAATGGCAGCGCATCATTAAAGGCTTTAGCGGTGTTAACCGCATCTTGACCTAACATCGCATCGACCACGAACAAGGTTTCTATCGGTTTAACGGCTGCATGAACGGCGGCAATTTCTTGCATCATGGCTTCGTCGATACCGAGGCGGCCAGCAGTATCGATAATCAAGACCTCGTGGTAGTGCTTTTTAGCAAAATCTAAGGCAGCAAGGGCGATATCGACCGGTTTTTGGTCTGGCGTCGAGGGGAAAAAGTCCGCTCCGACCTGCTCGGTCACGGTTTGCAACTGCGCAATCGCGGCAGGGCGATAAACGTCGGCGGAAACGGTTAAGACTTTTTTCTTTTTTTGTTCGCGTAAATATTTAGCTAATTTACCAACGGTGGTGGTTTTACCTGCACCTTGCAGACCTGCCATTAAGATAATGGCAGGAGGCTGGCAGGCAAAACTGAGCTGCGACGCTTCTTCACCAAGATCTGCACCCATAAGGGCGGCGAGTTCTTTTTGTACAACGCCGACCAATGCCTGGCCTGGCGTCAGTGAGGAAATGACCTCTTCGCCCATCGCTTTTTCTTTAACACGGGCAATTAATTCACGGACTGCAGGCAAGGCAACGTCGGCTTCCAGCAAGGCCATGCGCACTTCGCGCAGCATGTCAGCGGTATTGGATTCGGTCAGGCGGGCTTCACCGCGCATGGTCTTGACGACTTTGGCGAGGCGCTGGGTAAGATTATCAAGCATAGCGAAGAATAGGTTTTCTTTGAAAAATAGCAATGATTGCAATGGTTGCAATGGTTGCAATGGTAGCAATGATGGGCTGGGTGCAGATCCAGCCTTTGTCGATGTTTGGGCAAACGATAAAGTGCATGGCGCGCCCCCGCAACTGCAAATTAATCTGGCATTTTACCTGATCATCGTCGCTTGCCGTCGCAAATCGCTGTTACAAATGATTTTTACGACGAGGTTTTTACGACGGTAGTGTTCGATGGCGATGACATTTTGGCAGAACTGTCAACTTTGCGGTGACTTCAGCTATGATACTCAGTCAGCATCGCTGCATGGTTCGGAATAATAAATAAAGGAGACACAGATGTTTAAAAAGCTTTTGGTAAGTGCCATCGTACTTGGCGGTTTTTCTTGCGTTACTGCACAAGCTCAAGAAACTATACGTTTAGGAAATCTTAAATTTGCCCATTATGGTGCCGTGTCGTATATCAAAGAAATCGCTCCCAAATGCGGAATAAAAGTGGACGAAAAGGTGTTTCCTAAAGGTCTTGATGCCATGCAGGCCGTCATTGCAGGTGAATTGGATGTCGCTGCCGTCTCTTCAGAAGCGGTTATTTCTGCGCGGGCCAGTGGGACGCCCATTTATCTGGTGGCTGGTTTTGCCAAAGGTGGTGTTCGCTTAGTGGGACGCAGCGATTTGCCTTTAAAAACGGTCAAGGATTTGAAAGGTAAAAAAGTGGGTGTGACCCGCGGTGGGATTCAGGATATTTTGCTCGCGGCTGAATTGTCGCAAAATGGACTGACTTATTCCGATCAGCCAGGTAAAGATGTACAAATTATCTACCTTGGTTTTCCCGACATGAATCAGGCGCTCATGGGTAAAAATATTGATGCCATGATGCAATCGGAACCGTATTCTTCACAGGCGATCAGCAAAGGGTTTGGCAAAGAAATTATTAAACCCTATGACACAGCAATAGGTGAGCCTGTACGCACGATGGTTATGACCGAAAAATTCTATAAAGACCATCGCTCGGTTGCAGAGAAATTTATGCATTGCTTTGTAGAAGCGACTAAAGCATTTATCGATAACAAAGCGCTGGCAGAAAAATATGTACGCGAAAACATGTTCAAGGGACAGGTGAGTCATGAAGATTTTATCAATGCGATCGAAAATTCTCCGTACACCTACGACATCACTGCCGAACATATCCAGATCACTACTGATCTGATGCAGAAATATGGCGTCGGTCGCATGGTGAAGCCGCCAGTTGCGAAGGACTGGGTAAAAACAGACTTGTTAGATCAAGCGAAGAAGAGTCTGAATATTCCATGATGCAAGGATTCATTGTTGCAATGAGCGCGTAACGATATAAAACGAGGGGGCGCCAATCGAGTTGTCCCCTTGTGTGACCACAGGAAATGACGATGAAACTAAAGTGGCGTGAAATTGGATCTGGACTCGTAGTACCTATTGGTTTGATTGCCATTTGGCAGTTGGTTACCAGCATGGAATGGGTGAATTCTCAGGTGCTGCCATCCCCTTGGGCGGTGCTGAAAAAGTGGCTGGAATATGCTTCACCATTGATGCCCTATGATCCGGCGAGTGGCAGTTGGCTTGCATGGGTACTGTCGGGCGAATTACTGCGCGATACGATGGGTACCATGTATCGCGTGCTGGTCGGATTTGTTGTTGGGGCTGGGTTGGCATTACCGCTGGGACTGATGATGGGCGCGAGTGCGCGCGTCTACGCATGGTTCAACCCATTGCTGCAGGTACTGCGGCCGATTCCCCCGATTGCCTATATTCCGTTGTCGATTTTGTGGTTTGGTTTGGGCAATCCTCCTGCTATTTTTTTGATATCGATTGGCGCTTTTTTTCCGGTATTGATGAATACGATCGCCGGTGTTCATCACGTCGATAATATCTACATCCGTGCCGCGCGTAATCTGGGTGCAAGCCAGACAACGATGTTTTTGCGAGTGATCTTGCCTGCGGCCGTGCCCTATATATTGTCGGGGGTACGAATCGGTATTGGCACTGCTTTTATTGTCGTCATCGTTTCTGAAATGATTGCCGTGAACAATGGCTTGGGTTTCAGGATTTTAGAAGCACGAGAATATTTTTGGTCCGACAAAATTATCGCTGGCATGATCAGCATCGGCATGCTGGGTCTGGCGATTGATGTTGCGATGAACCAATTAAATAAACATTTATTGCGGTGGCACCGTGGATTGGAAAACTGAGATGACGACAAGCGTGACATCGCATATCAACGTGAATGCCGTGAATAAAATTTTCAGCACGGCCGACAAGGAAGTTATCGCTTTGCGCGATATCAATTTAGAAATTCCAGAAGGACAGTTTGTTTGCTTACTCGGCCCGTCAGGCTGTGGAAAATCGACTTTGCTTAACGCGATTGCGGGTTTTTCATTGCCAACGTCTGGCACGATTATCGCCAACGGCAAAACGGTGTCTGATCCAGGTCCGGATCGCGGTATGGTGTTTCAGGAATACGCTTTATTTCCGTGGATGACTGTCGAGAAAAATATTGCCTTTGGTTTGGAAATCAAAGGCTTGAAACAGGCAGAGATTGCGCAACGTGTTAGTAACTTATTGCAAATGCTTGGTTTGTCAGAGTTCAGACAACGTTACCCCAAAGACCTGTCGGGCGGTATGCGGCAACGGGTGGCGATCGCACGCGTATTGGCATTGGACTCACCGATTATGCTGATGGACGAACCTTTCGGTGCCTTGGATGCCTTGACGCGACGTAATTTGCAGGATGAGTTATTGCGGATCTGGGCAGACTTGAAAAAAACGATCATCTTCGTCACACATAGTATCGAAGAAGCGATTTATCTGGCCGATCGCATCATTGTCATGACCTATCGTCCTGGCACCGTGAAGAAAGACATCGTGCTTGACTTGCCACGTTTGCGTGACCCCTCGTCGGCTGCTTTTAATGCGCTGAAACGAGAATTAGGGCAGTTGGTGATGGAAGAGCAACAGCGGCATCATGATGACGAATTGAAATTGGCGGCCATTGATTGATTGAATGAAGTATTGAATGACGGATTGATTGATGCATTTTTAGCACTTAGTTCTGGTGCTAAAACTTGTCTGACGAGCTGGCATTGTCGTAAAAGTATCAAGTTCCTTGAGGTTTTTCAGGTATTAATATTGCATACTCACGCCAGTATAAAAATTACCCCCATAATTCATAATGATAAATACTATAATTTGCGTTTTTTTATGGGGAGTATATTTTTTATGCGTTTTTTGATAGGTTGCGTTACAACTTTATTACATGTTTGAAGTAAGTAAGATTCATAATAGAAAGTTTTAGGATTAGCCTTGATATTAAAAATAGGTTTGACCTGCGTTCGACATTTTTAATTCCAGGTTCTATGCTTGTCTGGAGCCAGTATTCGTAGCAGGCTAAACGAATAAAATATGCTAATAAAATTCGCATATTGGTGACTTAGTAGCTATGATGAAGGTGTAAGAAAGCTTGAGGAGTTTGTGATGTACGTTGGCGCGATTGCTCTTTCAGGGCAAACAACCATAGCTGCACCATTTTCGCCTATTCAAAATACGGCGAGCGGGTCGACTGCGGTCAGTGGTTTCGTCAGCGCACCTGCTACCTCACCATCAACTGGATCACTACCTGTCGCTCTGGCAAGTTCTGTTACGTCAGGGACTAGCCAATCCACTGCATCTGAATCGACTTCCTTACAAAAATCCGCGGCATCATTGAATCATAATGCGCAGCCTCAGTTTGGTAGCATCGAGTTCAGCGTTGATCAGCAATCCGATAAAATGGTGCTTAAAGTTGTTGATCAGGAAACAAAACAAGTCTTGCTGCAAATCCCCTCAAAAGTAGCATTGATTCTTTCTGAAACCATCGGCAACGGTGGCGCAGGTAGCTTAATCCGCGAATCGGCGTAGCTTGCAATGTAGCGGCGAAGTATCGTCATTGTTCGCCATCGTTCACCATTGTTCACCATCCATACACGATCAAACTCAAGCTGCGGGTGGCCCAGCTTTCCTGCTAAAGAAGTGCCACAAGTTCAACGATACGATCCAAGGCCAGTAAGGCGTCGGTAATTATTTTATCTGCTTGGTCTTCTTTCTGCGCAGCGATCAACATCGGTGCACTGATGCAAAGACGTAATGCGCTGACGGCTGTTCCCATTCTCTCGCCACACAAGACTGGCTGACCTAGTTGAAATCTTAATTTTTGTAACGGCGCCGTAGTTGGACTTTGTAATTGTTGATACACCGCAGCAGTTTCGCTACGGGTCAGTGGCCGACGTTGATCATCGCTGAGAGTTTGGTAAATGATGAACGGAAATATTGTCTGTTCATTATCCCAGCTTCCGGTGCTGCCGATCGCACTTCGGTCCAGGGGCGGATTCTGTACCGGTTCAAAATGAGGATCTAGCGCCAGTCTTGTCCCAACGACGTCAAAGAATCGCCGTAAAAATGGCCGCAATTGCGCATCATTGAGTGCCGCGAATCGACGAAGTTCTGCCATCGCTGCTTCCCAGCGAAGTAGTAATCCAAAGTTTGCACCAACCTCCAGATTTAAAGCTGCATGGAGACCAACTGGCCAATCGGCTGCATAAGAGTAAGCACGTGCCCCGGCATGTAAAACCTGATCCTGGTGCGCCTTGGCGACCGCATCGGGAATAAGTAGTGCGCCAGAAAAAGTAGGCCCCCCCAGAAATTTTGAGCCCGTTAAGGCAATGCAAAAATCATGGGCGAGATAAGCACGCAAACTCGCTGTCGATAAACGAAATTGGCATGCGTCGACCACTACTTGAAGGTGTGTTGGCCATTGTTGCTGGAGTTTTTTGACTATTGAAATATCAGGAAAAATCAAACCCGTTTTGCAAACATCAGTGAGTATCAACAGTATACGTTTGTTAGCTGTGACAGCAGACTCGACCAGTGCCGCCAGCTCATGATCAACGCTGTCTGGATGCCGTGGACGACCGTCCGGTTCGCGCGCCGCGAATGTTTTTAACTCACCATGCCAATCACTGACAGCACTACCTGCCGGCGCTCCACCTGCGCAAGTCGAATCACTACTGAAATGCTTTCCTTGTAAGGCTGCGACCAGCCCGCTGCCAGTTTCGGCCGGGTCTATCATTAACGTCAGATCAGGTTCTAACCATTGTGCCAGGAGTAAATGGATATCCGTGCCGGATGCTGCCAACAAGGTGCTGACTTTGTCGTCGTTGGTAATTCCGCACAATGACAATAACTCAACGCGCAAGGATTGAATTTGTTCCGCATAAACGGATTCCGGACTCGCATGTTCAATCAGTGTTGCACAATGATCGCGCAAGAGATTGGCAGCAGCCAGACCCCGTTCTGAAATAATCGATGCGGTCGACGATCCTAAAGCGATCAGCTCCACATCGGGGAGCGTGCTGCATCCATACTTGTTGCGTCCCGTCTGTGGGTCAGGCGTGATTCTGGAATCACCACCGGAGACCAACAATTCTGCTGTCGATGGGAATGCCGTCATGAATTTGTGCCCACCTCGGGCAATTGGCGTGTTCGCGTATTTTCAAGTAACTGCCGAAATGCATTAAAGACTTTTTGCATTGCTGGTTTTTTATAGGGATACATGTCAACGGGGTCCATCGCATGCACTACCATCGCATTGTCGATTTCAAAAATTAACAAATTACCTTCGTGGGTTTCGGCACAGTCTATCCCAAGATATTGCATTCCCATGCGCTCATTGATGATACGTAACGCATTGGCATGACGGGTCGCAAATTCTTCCTCAAAATGTGCCATACATTCGGCTTCTTCGGCACGTTTTTCAGGGCTTTCATTCATTCCTGCGTTCAGATAATGAATCATCCAATGTGATGAAATCGCAAAATGACAGATGTACGCTTTGCCTTCAATTAAAGCGACGCGGTATTTACGAAAGAGACCATCCGGGCTCGCGTAATTCACAAAACGCGACACATAAAAATGTTCACTTTGAACCCGTTCCAGATACGCTTTCAAGTTTTCTGCATGATCCATTTTTTCCAGATCTTTGCCCGCATGTGATCCCAGTGGACGAATGATGAGTGGAAAATCATCACCTGGCAGCAAGGTCGCAAGATCAATCTTGCCTGCGCTTAATTGTTCCAACGTTGTACGATCAGCGCGGACTGTGACTGGCATTTCAATGCCGGCACAATTGCTCAGCGTAGCGCAAACGCCATCGCGTGACGTATTCGCAATCTTCTCTGGTAAATTGATCACTGGACGCGGCCAATTCGCGGTCAACAAACCCACTTTTTTTAAGAGCGGCTGATTGGCTTCCGATTCAGCGATACCGACTAACATGACATCGTGATCGGGTACGAGCTCAGGCCATTCGGCATTGAGGGTGAGATACAAAAAATCTAAAGAAACGTCAGAATCTTCAACGAGAAACTCGATGGGCGTATTTGACATCAAGTCGCCTGGCCCCATGATCACCAGCAATTTAAATCCCGGTTCTGACTTGTCAGCGGGCAAAGAATATAGAGCCTGCGTCTTGATCGCTTGCGCTTGCATCGCTATTGCCAAATCGTGATGTCCCATGATTTGCAAATAGACCGAACAATCCATCAATGCATGTGCATCGTTGATATTTTCTTCAGCGCGCTTAAGTAAAGCTTCGCCGATCGGATTGATATTTTCATTAGCGAATGCGCTGCGCATCAGCGGCGCAACACCGATTAGCGGGGCAAAGGCTTGCGAGGCATATTGAAGACGGTCGGACATACGCTTCCTTCTCGGTTGTTGTTGTGTCGCTTATGTTTCCTCAGACTTATTTGCTGCAGTATATCGCAGCAGAATATCGCTCCTGACCTAATTTTAGGACGGCGCTAAGCATGACATCAATCGCTGATCGATCAGTGCGATGATTGACGATCGCCGCCCGAATTGCCAGCTGTCCTCTGATCGTTGTTGTTGATGGTACCGCCAACCCTGATTCATGCAGATCGGTGACGATATCACGGTTCAAATCATCCAGATTGAGTTGGTTTGCTGGCGCTATCGTTGGATCACGGTAGCGGAAACACACCACATTCAGCGCGACAGGGGCGAGCAATTCCAAGCATGAATGTAGGGCGATTTGTTGCACCAGATATTGCGCTAAATCACAGGTCTGAGAAATGACTTTTCCTAATTTTTCAGTACCGTAAACTTGTATAGTGAACCAGGTTTTCAAGGCGCGAAAGCCGCGCGATAAATCCGGTCCAAAATCACAAGGCCACGGTGAACCGCCCGCCAGACCACGCGCTTCGCGGCGTAAGTACGCAACTGGTGCAGCGAAAGCATCCGTGTGTTGTGTGCTATCACGTACCAATAAAAAGCCCGCATCGTATTGAACCTGACCCCATTTATGGAAATCAAATGCAATCGAATCAGCGCGCTGAATGCCGTGAAGTAGTGGCGCAATTTTCGGTGACATCATACCCAGTGCACCAAATGCGCCATCAATATGAAACCAGCACGCTTCACGAGCCGCAATATCGGCGATCTCATTGAGAGGATCAATTGCACCGACATCAACGCTGCCCGCTGTGCCGGCGATGAAAAATGGTTGCAAGCCTGCGGCGCGGTCAGCTGCGATCGCAGCGCTGAGTGCTGCAGTATCCATTTGAAACAAGTCATTGCTCGGAATTCGTCGCAAAGCTGCTGTGCCAAAACCAGCTAAATCCATTGCTTGTGCCACGCAGCCATGTGCTTCGATAGACGTGTACGCAGTGAGCTGATGTGCCGCTTCGCGGACGCCATGTTGGCGCACATTCTTTCCTAAAGCAACTGTTCTCGCCACCAAAACGGCCATCAAATTGGCCATTGACGTACCGGTGACAAAAACACCGCTGGCGCTGTCTGGAAATGCGAATAATTCACGCATCCAGCGTACAATTTGTCGTTCTACTTCAAGTGGCATTTGGTCACGTCCGCCTGTGTTGGCGTTGAGGCCAGCAGCCAGCATTTCGGCCAACATGCCAACTGGCGAACCACCACCTTGCACCCATCCCATAAACCCCGGATGACTATTGCCAGGGCCATACGGCAGAATATCATTCATAAAGGTTTGATGGGCATTTGCTAATGTTTGTGGTTGCTGCGGCAGCGCAACCTGGAATTTGGCGCGTGCTTCTTGCGGAATAGGTTGCCAGACTGGGCGCTCGCGTAAATGTTCAACGAAATCCAACATATCGTCGAGCATACGGTGGCTTTGCTGGCGAAATGCACTCCAGTCTTCCGGATCCAGACTTTGGTGTGTGTTTTTGGGGGAATCTTCAGGCAGATCCGCGGGTAAATCTTTAGGCAGGTTATCCATCAATTTGTCGTGAAAAAACAATAGCTTATTATCTCACTTGCCACATAATTTGAGCAAACTTTCCATTTTTTTAAAAAACATGGCTGAGGTCGCCTCCTGATACCGACATGTTTGCCAATAATTTTCGTAAAAACAACTTTTAGCGTCCTATTTACGCTTGCTGGTGTCGACATTGGACAAGGCTTGAAAAAATGAAGATGCTGCAGGTCTTTGTCAGACGCCTTTTTAGTATGATTCACTGATATGACTTATTTATAATTCCTATTTATAATTCCTACTTATAATTCCTACTTATAATTCCTACTAATACGGCTTACTTATACGACCTACTTATACGACTAATGACGTCTTTATTTTTTAAATGTCTGACTGGTGCATTTGCGGTGTTATTGATTACATTGGCAAGCAAATCACGGTATTTCGTGTTGGCGGGATTAGTGCCGTTATTTCCCACATTTGCATTGATCGCCCATGTCGTTATCGGGACGAGCCGTTCCGTGACAGATTTGCAAACCACGGCCCTTTTCGGTTTATGCTCACTCATTCCCTACGCTGCGTATCTTGCTACAGTGTATTTCCTGAGTGTTCGAACGTCGCTGAGTATCACTTTAACCGCCGCCGTGGTCATGTGGATGGTGTCAGCTTCATGCATGTTACTTGTTTGGTTTCGAATTTTTCCGGCGGTAAATCAATGAAGATATTTTGTATGAGGGCAATCGCGGTAGGACGGGCGCAACCAGTGCTGGTATTGCTTCTAGCAAGGTTCATCAAAGGTACCGGGTTATATCTGTAGTAAAGGATTGACGATGGAAATTGTAAATTTTAAATTAATTTATGATGGAAAAGGACCACTCATCTGGAACGGTGCCGCCAATGATTTTGGATTGCAAGACAAGGAAGGTAATTTGGCTAAAGGTTCCCCTGGCGCCGGTAGTACACTTATTTTTGAATTTTCGCTAGAGGTAAAATCCAATACGTCAGATGCGCCAGTATTTGTCGGACTATTCTGTCATGGATCGCCAAAGGAGCGTTTTCTTTATCTAAGTTGGCGCAATCTTCAGGGTAATTTCGCTCAACGACTCAAGTTACCCTTAAATGGCATTTCTTCCATTGATGTTCAGACAGCGATATCTCAGCAAGCAACGATTGTTGGCTTGTTAAACGATCACAATCCCAGAGTGACGACCACTGGCGCCAACATTGGTGGAAGCCGTATGATGCATTGGGAAGTAACGTAATTGAAAATTCAGACTCTGGCTACAGCGCTGTCGTATGCAATTTCTGCCAGCCAGCTTAGGTCGGGTATAGGTTTAAGGGTTTAAATCAAAGCATTGTTCACATCGCTTCGTCGAGCGTCTTTGGCTGCCGGCAGATGATTACCAACGATATAGGGTTCAATCATCTTGGTATTGATGTCAGATGCCTTGATGAAAAGATTGTGTATTCAGTGCCAATTTTTGTTTATATCGGGACGAAGAGTTGTCCGGTGTAGATCGGTATTGCGCGGTATTGAGCGTTATTTCGCGGTATCTCTCGACATAGCTCGACATCGATGACATTCGAATTTACAAGCTTCAACTGAGATCAAGGTAGTCGAAGAATGAAAAAAAACGCCGGATTGAGGTATCCAGCGCTTTTACTCAAACGTAATGAATGGTGAATTACTCTGCGTTCATTTCTTTGATGAGGCGGTCATATTTTTCTACGTGCTTCATATTCCAGAGAATGTAGCGAATATCGACCTGAATTGAACGTGTGTTGGCCTTGTTGAAATCCCAGTCTGAAATGATCGAGTCCAGTGTGCCGTCAAAGGCCAGACCGATCAATTCTGCTTTGGAATTCAATGCGGCAGAGCCAGAGTTACCGCCAGTGATATCCAGTGTTGCCAGATAGTCGACTGGTACTGTTTTCAGTTTTGCATCTGCGTACACGCCAAAATCTCTGGCTTTAATTGCGGCCAATTCATTTGCAGGTGCGTTGAATTCACCGCTGCCTGTTGCTTTTGGTGGAATGCCATCGACCGTCGTGAAAGCAGTCCATGCCAGACCGTCAGCAGTGCCATGGTCGCGGCCAGCGATATTACCAAAGGTGACGCGTAAAGTGCTGTTAGCATCAGGATAAACGGCCTGGCCTTTACTTTGCATGAAGGCGATTTTGGCTTTCATGTAATTAGCGTAGGCTTGTTGGATGTTGCCTGACAGTTCTTCTTCTTCCGCTTCGCGTTTCAAACTGCTTTCGTACATCGCTGCCGCAGCTTTGATAAAGCTGTCGCTGCTCGATGCGAATTCTGTTGGTGTACGAGTCAACCATGCAGTACGTGTTGCCTTGTCGTTAAGTTTGCTCCCTGCATAAATCTGATCGAGTAATGTCTTCAGATCGGATTCCGACATGCCATCTTTGATGCCGATCGCAGCGTCGAAATTTGGATTTCTCTCCGCAGCAGGTTGCGCCACATATTGTTTGAGATTGTTGAGAACCAATGCTTTATCTACGCTTTCGACGTAGCTGCGTTCTACGGCTTCCACACCCGCTTTGATGCGCGGCAGATCTCGAACCTGATAACCAGATTTACGTTCTGCATCGGGTTTGAGGTTCTCATTTGCCAGTCGATATAAGACACGTGCGGAATTTAATAGGCGTGGGAACGAGCGATCCAGATAAAATTCATTTTTCTCCAGCGCATCGCGTTTTGCAATCAATTGTTCAATTTGTGCAATATCTTGCGCATATTCTTTAGCGCGTGCAGGATTCGCATTGACCCAGGATTTTAATGCGTCGTGTTCTTTCGTTTTGCGTGCGAGGAAATCGCTACCGGCATAGCTATCGAGCATGCCTTGGCGGTTTTTGTAGTAGTTATTGATGCCTGCAACCTGACTCGCGTATTTCAATTTTGCATCTGGATCGTTGGCAGTTTCTTTGGCGATGATAGCAAGCGATTCACCTGAAGATTTAACAAATGCCGGATAGCTCCAATCAAACGTGTGGGACACTTCCGACGGCAAACGATGACGGTTGGTGCGTCCAGGATAGCCGAGCGCCATCACAAAATCGCCTTCTTTGACGCCTTCTTTCGCTAATTTCAGGTGGAACTTAGGAACGTAAGGAACGTTATCTTTGCTGTAATCGGCAGCTTTGCCATCTTTGCTGACGTACGCACGATAAAATCCGTAATCTCCTGTATGACGAGGCCACATCCAGTTGTCGGTATCACCACCGAATTTGCCGACGCCTTCTGGTGGTGCATGAACCAGACGCACGTCGCGAATTTCCATTTGCTTAATCAGGTAAAACTCGAGGCCGCCATAATAAGGGTAGACGTTGCAACGATGACCGGCATCTTTTTCACATTCAGCGACTATGGCTTTAGAATTTTTCTCGATGGCATCAACGCGGCTTTTGCCAGTGAGTTTGGCAACATTTTTATCGATAATTTTATTGCTGACGTTGATGACGTCCTTGGTCACAAAAACTCTGGAGCCAGGCGACGCTGGCAATTCCTCATCCAATGTCTTGGCATAAAAACCGTTTGCCAGTAAATTATTCTCGGGCTTTGAATTATAGGCAACGCTGCCATATACGCAATGATGGTTGGTAATGACCAGACCTTGTGGTGACACAAACGACGCTGAACAGCCACCGAGGCTCACAATGGCACCCATAGGAAATTCTGTTAATTTCGTGAGTGTGGCGGGATCAAGTTTGAGGCCGGCTGCTTTAAGTTGTTTGGCGACCTGTGGCAATTGTTGTGGCATCCACATGCCTTCGTCGGCGTAAGCAATTTGGTAAATGCTGAAGACTGCCAGTGAAATAAGTGTCTTTTTCATCTTTATTATATAGAGTGAAGTTGTTGACTAGGTTTGGTAATGAATGGCATCGTGATTAATCGATGTGGCATAGAGCACAAAAAATGCCGGGTCGGCATTTATTTTATGTACTTTTTGCAACTGCCTGCTTTAGTGTCAAAATTGTTTAAAAAGTTCAAAAAAACTCGTAATTTCAATAAGTTTGCTTAAGATATGCGTTCTATATCCGGTGTCTTGCAGTGACTTTGACATTGGAATATGACTTTGTCTTATTTTCTATCGCTTTTAGATTGATGGAAGTCAAGAATAGCATCCAAGTTCAAAAAAAATAGCTACATGGTGTAAACTTAAATGATGCAAATCTATTTACCATTTTTAGCTGCGGCACTTTATATTGCCGTGCTGTTTGTTCCTTCGCGGTTGCGCACGGCAGGTGCGGGACTGAGTTTGCTCGCCTGGCTGTTGCATGGCGCCACGTTGTGGGGCAGCATTTTCGCCAGTGACGCGCTGCGTATCGGATTCGCCGTCATGCTGTCATCCGCACTGTGGGTGACCGTATCAGTCTATTTATTAGAAAATAGCAATTTTTCTCTTGATGGCTTAAAGGTCTTTCTGCTGCCACCAGTTGCTCTGGCTACGGTGTTACCCGCTATTTTTCCGGGGGCACTTATTTCATTGGCAGGTAAAACGACGATGTTCCCATGGCATGTTGCCGTTGCGCTGCTGGCTTACGGCACCCTGACCATCGCTGCTTTTCATGCGGTGATTATGACCCTGCAGGACAAACATTTGCACAGATTACGCACGAAGCCTTTGAGTCCTCGTTTGAATCAGATGATCGATAATCTGCCGCCGCTGATGAAAATGGAAAAAATTCTATTCCGATTAATTTTGCTGGGCTTTGTATTACTATCACTCACGGTTTTGTCTGGGGTGGTTTTTTCTGAGCAGGTGCTTGGAGTTGCCTTCAAATGGGATCATAAAACGATTTTATCGTTACTTTCCTGGATTTTATTTGCTGTTCTGCTAGTCGGACGCCATTGGCGCGGATGGCGTGGCAAAACGGTGTTAAGTTTTACCCTCTCTGGCTTTTTGACCTTGATGCTGGCATACGTAGGTAGCCGCTTTGTGCTGGAAGTCTTGTTACATCGGAGTCTGGCATGAAATTATTCGTATGGTTGATTTTAATCGTTTTAGTGATCCTCGCTATTCGCAAAAAAAGTAAGCCTCTGTCAACGTCAGGGGGCGATGGCGAGGGTGCTTCTGCCCGGTCGTTCCAAGAACCGGCAACAGAAAGTATGGTGTGTTGCGCTCACTGTCAGCTTTATCTCCCTGCTTCTGAAGCAGTGGTTCGTGCTGGTCAATCCTATTGTTCGACTGCGCATGCCGACTTACATTAGCACGGAAGATATGACATGAATATGTCGCTGATCTTTGCTAATTTCTCCAATCCAGCTCCCTCATTTTGGCGGTCTTTGCAAACCTTGAATGTGTCGCGGATTATTGTCGCGCTCTGTTTATTGTTTTTGCTCAATTTGCGCAGCCTCAGAGATATTTGGACTTACACCCACGTTTTGTCGCAGGATATTTGTCTTGTTTATCTGGTGACCAGCGTTTGTTTTACCCTGCTGAAAATCCTGAGTAAGAAACATTTTGCATTGCAATTGTTGTCGCAAATTGCCTGGGATATTTTCATTATTTCGCTGATCTATCTGGGTTCTGGTGGTGGTAAAGGTGGCTTGAGTATTCTATTTTTATTCCCGTTGGCTGGTGTTGCTATTTTGACGCCCTTGCTATGGGCATTTTTCTTTTGTTCGATTGTTAGTTTGCTGTTATTACTCGAAGGGGCCTATCAGTCATTTGCGCATAACGATGGCAATTTGATTTCACAGGCAGGATTATTTGGGGCAGCCTTTTTCGCCGTCGTCTATATGGTCAATCGGCTGGCGAGCAATTTGATTAGCCAGGAAAAACTGGCGACCCAACGCGGTAATGAACTGGCCATGCAACAGGCAATCAATCGATTGGTTATTGCCGACATGGGTGATGGGATTTTGGTGTTAGATCATTCCGGACGTATGTTTGAGATCAACCCAGCGGCGGAGCGTATGCTGGGGGGAAATCTAACCAAAGAAATGGGTGGCATCAAACTGTCTAATATTGTTGCTCTTCGTCCATTGACCGAAACGCTGACGGAAATGCGGTTGCGCAGCGCACAAAATACCATCGGTGTTATGTACGATGCGCCGGCGTATGTGTCTATCCCTTTTTATATGGATGACACGAAAACGATGCCCAAATCGCCCACCGAAAGTGGTCATGTTGGTGGGCGTGCCGAACGTCAACAGTTTGTGACCCATCTTAAATTGCGGTTCATGGCGGTGAAAGATGTCAATGAATTGCAGTTAGATGAACCTACCACTGACTATGTGATCATTTTCATGCAGGATGTATCAGATATTGAAAATCAAGCGCAGCAACTGAAATTAGCGTCGATGGGGCGCTTAACCGCAAGTATTGCACATGAAGTTCGCAATCCCTTATCGTCCATTTCATATGCCGCGTCGTTACTCAACGAAGATATTGCGCACATTGAAGACAATAAAGTTCAAGCCAAGCGCCTGTTAAAGATCGTTGATGACAATGTGACTCGCCTCAATCAATTGATTGAGGATATTCTCAAATTGTCACGGAAGGCGCGCAATGATGTCGAACCTTACTTCTTGATGGGGATCATAAAAACATGTGTGCAAGACTTTGTCGAAACAAAAAAGCTGCCACCTGACTTAATATCTGTGAGCGATGAGGTTGATTTTCAGATTCGTTTTGACCCTGGGCATCTGATTGAAATTATCACCAACCTGATGTCGAATGCCGTTCGCTACGCGAGTGGTAAGTCTCATAGTGTTCGCTTGTATGCAATAGTGAACAGTGCTGGGCGTCAGGAACTCCATATTCAGGATGATGGGTCACCCATCAGCTATGATGTTCGTGCACACTTGTTTGAGCCTTTTTATACAACATCCAGAATGGGAACGGGCTTAGGATTGTATATGGCACGTGAATTGTGTTTGAATAATCGTTCTTTGCTGGATTACGAATATCGTGTAGATCATGACAACGCCGAGCCAAGCGGCCGGTTTGTCATCAATTTTTCTGAAATTAACTCATGACCCAGAGCGCTGTAACACCTTGCCCCAGGATACTTGTCGTTGACGATGAAGCCCATCTGCGCGAGCTATTAGAAATTACGCTGATTAAAATGGGGTTGGACGTCGATAGCGCTGAAAGTATTGCTCAGGCACGTTCTTATCTCACCAAGAAATCGTATTCCTTAGTGCTGACGGACATGCGCCTGCCTGACGGCTCCGGTATGGATTTAGTTGCCGAGGTCAATTCTAACTATAAAAGTATACCGATTGCTGTGATCACGGCATTTGGTAGCGCAAATAATGCGGTGGTAGCACTGAAGGCGGGGGCGTTCGACTATGTTTCCAAGCCGGTAGCACTTGATCAATTGCGCAAATTAGTGCGATCAGCTCTGGAAATGAATGAGGTTGCAATAAAAGGTGTACCTGTAGCAGAAGAGACCGCGCAGGCTGCATCCGCATCATTTTTGATTGGTCGTTCCGAACGTATGCAAGCGGTACGGGCACAAATTGCGCGTCTCGCCCGTAGTATGGCGCCCGTGATTATTACTGGCGAATCGGGTAGCGGCAAAGAATTGGCTGCACGAGAAATCCATTCTCGTAGCGCACGTGCCAAGCAGCCATTTATTGCGGTTAACTGCGGCGCAATTCCCGAAACCCTGATGGAAGCCGAATTCTTCGGTTATCGCAAGGGCGCTTTTACTGGCGCTGTGGATGATCGCGAAGGTTTTTTTCAAGCAGCCAATGGCGGCACTCTGATGCTCGACGAGGTTGCTGACTTGCCGCTGGCGATGCAAGTAAAGTTATTACGTGCTATTCAGGAACGCAGCATTCGAAAAGTTGGCGCAACGACGGAAGAATTAGTTGATGTCCGGATTGTTAGTGCAACGCATCAAAACTTGTCACAATGTGTGGCTGAAGGTCGTTTTCGACAAGATTTATATTATCGTTTGAACGTCATTGAATTACGTTTGCCGCCTTTGCGTGAACGCCTTGAGGATATTGAAGACTTATCGACTGCGATATTAAGTAAGCTTAATTGCAAAGATATTGCAATTTCGCCTGATGCCTTGCACGCTTTAGCCACCTATTCATTTCCGGGCAATGTCCGTGAGTTGGAAAATATTCTTGAAAGAGCGGTCGCTTTTGCCGACGATTTCTGTATCGAAGTCGACGATCTGGTGTTGCATGGAAGTCAGAAATTACCAGAGAGACCTCCACAGAATGAAGCGGTGGTCGATTCTGGTAAATCGATAAATCTAAGGGCAAAAATTGGCGAGGAAGGATTTTTTTGTCCTCCATTTCCATGTTCATTACCTGAATTTCTTGACTCTATCGAAGCCGAAATGATCCGCCGAGCCTTACAGCAAACAGGAAATAACCGGACACAGGCTGCCGAATTATTAGGGGTCAGCTTCCGTCAACTACGCTATCAAATTCAGAAATTGAAAATTCAAGAATAGCGATTCACTCTTCCTTGCTCCGTTGTTGTTTATGGATTCTTGTTCGGCGGATGTTGTATTTCCGGATGAGCCTTGTCCTGATATTTCATGGTTGCTCCGGTGGATCTGGTTGTTCTGTGCGCGTTGAGCACGCCTTCTGCCCCTTCACCCAATAGCCTGTTTTTAGCGCCGAGTAGAAATCTTCGGCTGTAAAGACTCAGCTGATCATCCCTTTTCTGACTTTTCGTTAGTGCCCACTTACCCATTTTGATACGAATTTCTGTGGCTTCTTGAAAGTCAATTCCTAAAACCGAAATTTACATAAAAAATAAATCATTTTTGACCCTAAATAGCGGTTGCATCTCGCGAGGCTGGGTACTAGAATTAGGGCTAATCAAAATTTGTGCACTATATGTAGTGGTTTTTTCTTGTTTTACCTTTCTTGCTTCTTTTTCCCCTTTTCGCAATTGCAATTGATTTAAAAAATAAGAAATAGCATAACTTTTAGCGGTTTTTAGCGGAGTTTAGCTATTTGTAGTGATGCGCAACACCTGATCGTAACCGTGCGCGGCGAAGGTTTGTCTGACCGATTCGCCGTGTATCAAGATATAACTGACACTGGAGGCTCAATGCACTCTTCAACTGAAACATCAACGACTTCTATTATTGAAACAGGCTCTCTGCTGAGCGCTACTGGTTCACCTTCCGTGCCGACGACCGTCAATTATGGCGAATACCGTATCATTCGTCGTAATGGTGCTGTCGTAGGATTTGAGCCATCCAAAATCGCCATCGCAATGACCAAGGCATTCTTGGCCGTCAATGGTGGCCAAGGAGCCGCGTCAGCACGCATCCGTGAATTGGTTGAACAACTGACCGCGACCGTGGTCGCGGCTTTGCTGCGCCGCCAACCGACCGGTGGTACGTTTCATATTGAAGATATTCAGGATCAGGTTGAATTGGCGTTGATGCGTTCAGGTGAGCATGATGTCGCGCGCGCGTATGTGTTGTATCGTGCCAAACACCAGGAAGAACGTCGCTTGCAACGCGAAGCGCAACAGGCTTCGCAGGCGCAATTGCCGAAAATTCATGTCATGATTGATGGCGAACGCGTCGTTCTGGAAATCGAAAAAGTCCGGGCATTGATTACCGCGGCTTGCGTTGGCCTGGATAAATTAGCCGATGCTGAAGCGATCTTGACTGAAACGCTGAAAAACTTATACGACGGCGTGCCAGTGGAAGAACTGCATAAGTCCGCCATTTTGGCAGCACGTGCATTGATGGAAAAAGAACCAGCATACAGTCTGGTGACGGCACGCTTGCTGTTGCACACGATCCGTAAAGAAGTCTTTGCAAAAGAAGTTGCGCAGCAGGATGCCGCCGCCGAGTATGTGACTTACTTCCCACAGTTTATCCAAAAAGGTATCGCAGCTGAGTTGCTCGATACTAAATTAGGCGAATTTGATCTTGAGCGTCTGGCGAAAGCTTTGGTGTCGGATCGTGATCTGCAATTTAGTTATATTGGTCTGCAAACTTTGTATGATCGCTATTTCTTGCACGTCCGCGGTACTCGTATCGAAATGCCACAAGCCTTCTACATGCGCGTTGCGATGGGACTGGCGCTGGAAGAAAAAGATCGCAATGGTCGCGCTATCGAATTTTACAACTTGTTGTCCAGCTTTGATTTCATGAGCTCAACACCAACGCTGTTTAATTCTGGCACGTTACGTTCACAACTGTCGTCTTGCTATTTGACCACCGTTGCTGATGATCTGGCTGGTATTTATGACGCCCTCAAAGAAAATGCTTTGTTGGCGAAATATGCCGGTGGACTGGGTAATGACTGGACGCCAGTACGTTCACTTGGTGCGCATATTAAGGGAACAAACGGTAAATCTCAGGGGGTAGTACCGTTCCTGAAAGTTGTTAACGATACGGCAGTCGCGGTGAATCAGGGCGGTAAACGTAAAGGTGCAGTTTGTGCGTACCTGGAAACATGGCACATGGATATCGAAGAGTTCCTCGATTTGCGCAAAAATACCGGTGATGACCGTCGTCGTACGCATGACATGAATACCGCCAACTGGATTCCTGATCTGTTCATGAAGCGCGTCATGGAAAAAGGCGACTGGACGTTATTCTCGCCATCGGATGTGCCTGATCTGCACGATAAATTTGGTAAAGCCTTTGAGCAAGCCTACCTCGGCTACGAAGCCAAGGCAGCTACGGGTGAATTGGAGTTGTCTAAAAAAGTGCCGGCACTTGATCTGTGGCGCAAAATGTTGTCTATGTTGTTTGAAACAGGGCATCCATGGATTACGTTCAAAGATCCTTGCAATATCCGTTCGCCACAACAACATGTGGGCGTGGTTCACTCTTCCAATCTGTGTACAGAAATTACCCTGAACACGAACGAATCAGAGATCGCTGTATGTAATTTGGGTTCGGTCAATATGCCAGCCCACATGAAAAACGGCAAACTTGATCACGCGAAATTGCAAAAAACAATCCGTACAGCGATGCGTATGCTTGATAACGTTATCGACATTAACTACTATGCAGTACAGAAAGCACGTGAGTCGAACTTGCGTCATCGTCCGGTTGGTATGGGTATCATGGGATTCCAGGATTGCTTGCACATGATGCGTGTTCCTTATGCATCGAACGAAGCTGTACAGTTCGCCGATACATCGATGGAAGCCGTTTGCTATTACGCTTACCTGGCATCAACTGAGTTAGCGGAAGAACGTGGCACCTATAGTTCATACAAAGGTTCGTTGTGGGATCGAGGCATCTTGCCGCAAGACTCGCTTAAAATGTTGGCAGACGAGCGCGGCGGTTATCTGGAAGCTGATTTCTCGGAAACAATGGATTGGACTGTGGTTCGTGATCGCGTCAAACAACATGGTATGCGTAACTCCAATTGTGTGGCGATTGCACCGACGGCAACAATTTCTAACATTATTGGCGTTTCCGCATGTATCGAACCAACATATCAAAATCTGTATGTGAAATCGAATTTGTCCGGCGAATTTACGGAAATTAATGAACACTTGGTTCGTGACCTGAAATTGCGCGGGCTATGGGATGAAGTCATGATCGCTGATTTGAAATATTTCGACGGCAGTCTGGCGCGTATCGATCGCATCCCAGAAGATTTGCGTGAATTGTATGCAACCGCATTTGAAATTAGTCCATCCTGGTTGGTCGAAGCGGCATCCCGCCGTCAGAAATGGATTGATCAGGCGCAATCATTGAATATATATATGGCAGGTGCTTCCGGTAAAAAACTGGACGAGACCTATAAATTAGCTTGGTTGCGTGGCCTGAAAACAACTTATTACCTGCGTACTATTGGTGCAACGCATACAGAAAAATCCACCTCGAAAACAGGTGCATTGAACGCTGTGGCGGTTGATGGTGGCAATACTGGTTTTAATGCATCGCCAGTAGTTGCAGCGCCGGCCTCAACGGCAGCGCCAGAAGCAGAGGGTGCCGCTTGCTATTTGCGTCCAGGTGATCCTGGTTTCGAAGAATGCGAAGCCTGCCAATAAAGAAGGTAGTCACTCTTAAAACGTGATCATTGCTATAAAGAGTGAGCGAAGGTGAATCCGACGATTTGTAAGAACCACCTTCGCTCTTTCAAGGACTTGTTTGCATCACTTGTCTTTTGTGATGCCAAGTCAAATTTTGTAAGGAATAAATAAATGTTATCTTGGGATGATGAAGTCGCCCCCGCCGCTCCAGTGTTCAAACCTGCGCCGCAGCCACAAGCTACTCTGCAACAACAAGAGATCGCGCCAGTGCAGGCTGTAAAAGCGGAAACAGTGAGTGATGATGATATTGCGCGCCGCGTCAATGCTGCCGATAAACGTATCATCAATGGTCAGACGGATGTGAACCAATTGGTACCATTTAAGTACAAGTGGGCGTGGGATAAATATCTGGCTGGCTGCGCAAATCACTGGATGCCCCAAGAGATCAATATGCAACGTGATATTGAATTGTGGAAAAATCCAAACGGTCTGACCGACGATGAGCGCCGCCTGGTTAAGCGTAACCTGGGTTTTTTTGTGACTGCTGATTCGTTGGCTGCGAATAACATTGTCTTAGGAACTTACCGACATATTACGGCGCCAGAATGCCGTCAGTACCTATTGCGTCAGGCGTTTGAAGAAGCTATTCATACACATGCGTATCAGTACATTGTTGAATCGCTGGGTTTGGATGAAGCTGAAATTTTTAATGCCTATAATGAAGTTGAGTCAATTCGTGATAAAGATCAGTTCCTGATTCCATTCATTGAAGTGTTGACGAATCCTGAATTTAAGACTGGCACGACGGAAGCAGATCAGACTTTGCTGCGTTCACTCATCGTCTTTGCATGCTTGATGGAAGGTTTATTTTTCTATGTTGGCTTTACGCAAATTCTGGCTTTGGGTCGTCAGAATAAAATGATGGGAGCAGCGGAACAATATCAATATATCTTGCGCGATGAATCGATGCATTGCAATTTTGGGATCGATTTAATCAATACGATTAAGATGGAAAATCCACATTTATGGACTGCAGCGTTTCGTGATGAAATTAAATCGTTGTTTTTGCGTGCGGTGGAGTTGGAATATCGCTACGCAGAGGATACAATGCCGCGTGGAGTGCTCGGATTAAATGCGCCGATGTTTAAAGGATATTTACGCTTTATCGCAAATCGCCGTGCACAGCAAATTGGTCTTGATGCTTTGTTTCCGCAGGAAGAAAATCCTTTTCCATGGATGAGCGAAATGATAGACCTGAAAAAAGAACGCAACTTTTTTGAAACGCGCGTGATTGAGTATCAAACCGGTGGAGCTTTGAATTGGGAATAAATAGCTGAAATAAGCGCCCCGATTCCTGAAATGGAATGCTCACGGTTTGCACGAGATGTAAAACTCGAGAGGCCTCACCAAACTGAATGGACAGTCTAAGACTACATTGCTTTGAACTGTTAGTGCCGCAATTCCTGGCAAGGCTGGGACTTGCGGCTTTTGGTCGTGCTCTGCGTGTTCTACAAAAAGATACCGACGCCGGCATGTAATGCGGGCGTTTTTTTTGGTTTACCACTTCCACTGATAAATAGAAGAGTAAATCATATGGCTGAAGTGCTGCATTTACAGAGGCAATGCAGCAGTTCAGCCGGTGCCGTATTCATTAGCGCAAACAGCTTACTTGTTTGTGCCTTTGAATAATCCGCTTGAAAGGATAGAGCGGATTTTAATTTTCACCTGATTTTTTCCATCTCGATCGAAGGAGAAACAAAATGGCAACAGCACCACAACCGTCACCAGACGAAGCAGCAAAAAAGCCTGCGAAAAAAGCAGTAGCAAAAAAGGCAGCTAAACCAACAGCAAAAGCAGCCGCTAAGCCAGCCGCAAAAGCAGCAGCTAAGCCAGCAGCAAAAGCAGCTAAGCCAGTCGCAAAAGCAGCAGCTAAGCCAGCAGCAAAAGCCGCTAAGCCAGCAGCAAAAGCAGCAGCTAAGCCAGCAGCAAAAGCAGCAGCTAAGCCAGCAGCAAAAGCCGCTAAGCCAGCAGCAAAAGCAGCTAAGCCAGCAGCAAAAGCAGCAGCAAAAGCAGCAGCGAAGCCAGCCGCAAAAGCAGCTAAGCCAGCCGCAAAAGCAGCTAAGCCAGCAGCTAAAAAAGCAGCAGCGAAGCCAGCAGCAAAAGTAGCAGCGAAGCCAGCAGCTAAAAAAGCAGCAGCGAAGCCAGCAGCTAAAAAAGCTGCAGCAAAACCGGCAGCTAAGCCAGCAGCAAAAGCAGCAGCTAAGCCAGCAAAAGCAGCGAAGCCAGTAAAAGCAGCAGCGAAGCCAGTAAAAGCAGCAGCGAAGCCAGCAGCAAAAAAAGCAGCGGCCAAGCCGGCAGCAAAAGTGGCAGCTAAGCCAGTAAAAGCAGCAAAAGTAGCAGCGAAGCCAGCAAAAGCAGCAGCGAAGCCAGCGGCAAAAAAAGCAGCAGCTAAACCAGCAGCAAAAGCAGCAGCAAAACCAGCAGCAAAACCAGCAGCAAAAGCCGCCGCCAAGCCAGCAGCAAAAGCAGCAGCAAAGCCAGCAGCAAAAAAAGCAGCAGCTAAGCCAGCAGCAAAAGCAGCAGCTAAGCCAGCAGCTAAGCCAGCAGCAAAAGCAGCCGCTAAAAAACCAGCAGCGAAAAAAGCGCCCGCAAAAGCAGCAGCTCCTGACGCAAAAACAGTTGTTAGCGCAAACGCAGCATGGCCTTTCCCAACTGGCAATCGTCCAGCATAATCGTTGATATGCTTGGATGCCTGGTTTAATTCAGGCACAATACCCACTGCGTGACTCGTCACCCGGTGGGTTTTTTTTAAGGATAACTTGTGTTGCACGAAATTCTATCTTTTGTCATCAATACGGTGACTGGGCTGCTGGCGGGGTTTTTGCTGTTGCGGTTTTGGATGCAGGTACAGCGGGTTAGGCCGCCTGTCGCCTTAGCACAAGCTATTTTTCAATTGACTGATTGGATTGTGCATCCTATACGTCGGATTGTGCCTGGGTTCCGAGGGTACGATTGGGCGAGTTTGATCGCCGTGTTCCTGGCTGCTTTTTTATCAATGGCGCTGGATTTTTGGCTATTTTCACGCCTGCCATTTGTTGCTATCGCCGTCATGTCGTTATTTCGAGTGATTCAATGGATAGTCTATGGTTTGATGGCGCTGCTGATTCTTGAGGCGATTTTTAGCTGGGTGAATCCACATGCGCCATTTGCACCATTTATCCGCGCTTTGAATGAGCCAGTCTTGCTTCCTTTACGAAAAATTCTGCCTCCATTTGGCGGCTTGGATTTTTCGCCTATGGTAGCGTTGATTTTGCTCCAGGTAATGAATCGTGTCATGGCGTCCCTGCAGGACGAAGTACTGAGCAAGGTAGTTTTTTTTAGCTAAGACGCAGTTTTTCTGGTGCAGCAGTGGATTGTCGTACGATCAATTGTGAACGCAGCATTTCACGACGCATTGGTGCATCAGGACGTGCAATACGGTCGACCAAAATTTGCGCAGTGAGCTGACCAATTGCGTGTTTAGGCTGCGATATCGTGGTTAACGGTGGGGTGCTGAACGAGGCTAATGCAATGTCGTCGTAACCAACGACTGATAGCTGCTGTGGGATTTTGACATTGGCTTGATTTGCTGCGCATATACCACCTATCGCCATCAGATCATTACTTGCAAATATGGCCGTTGGTCTGTCTTCTTTCGAGAGTAATTCCTGAAAAGCATCAAATCCGCCTTGGCTGGTAAAGTCACTGTGAATGAGATAGGTTGGGTTAAATTCAATCCCAGCCTCTTGCAATGCCCTTAAGTAGCCCGTGACGCGACCACCACTTGGTAACAATGTTTCGGGGCCTGCAACGCAAGCGATTTTTTGATGTCCCAGACTAATTAAATATCGGGTGGCGTCGTATCCACCTTGTACATGGTCCGCTTCAATCAAATCCGCTACGACCCCTGTTACCTCTCGATCTACCAGCACTTTGGGAATGCCTTCATCAGCCAGTATTTGGGTCAGATCTTCATCGGTACCGGACGATACTAAGATCAGACCATCAATGCGTTTTTCCATCAAAACGCGAATGTAGTCGGCTTGCTTTTTAGGATCATCGTAAGAATTGCACAAAATAATGTTATAACCGAGCTTGAACGACGCATCTTCAATGCCTTGAATGACTTCGGCAAAATACGGATTGGAATTATTTGGAATCATCATCCCTATCGTATGCGTGCGATCATTTTTTAAGCTGCGTGCAACCGCGCTAGGGATGTAGCGCAATTCCTGGATGACGGACAATACTCGTTCACGCGCATCTTCGCTAACGACGCGCGTATTATTGATCACATGGGAAACGGTCGTGGTAGAGACCCGCGCTTTTTCTGCGACTTGCTTCATTGTTGCCATATAAATCCTGCCTTTCTGTGCCTAGATTATGCCGTAGGATCAACGAAACGGTTAGAATTTTTGCAGTGTAAGATAGTACGGTTGTCAGTTGAGGCTGATGGGATTCTTTTGTTATCCTAAAGATTGCCCGCTTCAAGCTCCGCTAAGCTCACTTTATTCAATCATGGCGGAGCGATGACAGCCTAGCCATTACTTTTAACAAAGGAAGCAGTGAGATGAGTGACCTTTTGGTACGCAATGCGAATTTGCCTGACGGTAGAAACGGCATCGATATTTTGGTACGCCAAGGGCGGATTGAGCGTATCGACCATCATATACCATTCAACGATATACCAGTCCTTGATGCACATGGTAATTTGCTGACCGCGCCTTTCGTTGATGCCCATTTTCATATGGATGCGGTACTGAGCTACGGTCTGCCACGGGTCAATCAGTCTGGCACGTTACTAGAAGGGATTGCGCTGTGGGGAGAGTTGAAACCGCACCTCACACAGGAGGCGCTGATTGCCAGAGCGATGCAATATTGCGATTGGGCGGTCGCTAAAGGTTTGTTGGCGATTCGTTCTCACGTCGATATCTGTGACGACCGCTTATTAGCAGTCGAGGCGCTGTTGGAGGTCAAGCGCCAGGTTGCACCCTATCTGGATTTGCAGTTGGTGGCATTTCCCCAAGATGGATTGCTGCGCAGTAAGACAGCCTGGACTAATTTACAGCGTGCAATGGCGATGGGGGTAGATGTGGTCGGTGGTATTCCGCACTTTGAAAGAACCATGGCGGATGGCGCTGAATCAATCCGCTTGTTATGTGAGTTTGCCGCTGAGCGGGGTCTGCGGGTTGATATGCATTGTGACGAGTCTGACGATCCTTTGTCACGTCATATCGAAACGCTGGCTTTTCATACCAATAGACTAGGATTGTATGGCAGAGTCGCCGGTTCGCATCTGACATCGATGCATTCCATGGATAATTATTATGTCAGCAAATTGCTGCCATTGATCCGGGAGGCGGGTGTCGCTGCAATTGCAAATCCTTTGATTAATATTACCTTGCAAGGTCGTCACGATACCTATCCCAAGCGTCGCGGTATGACGCGGGTACCGGAAATGATAGCGGCGGGTATTGATGTGGCATTTGGTCATGATTGTGTGATGGATCCCTGGTATAGCCTCGGGTCGGGTGACATGTTAGAAGTTGCCCACATGGGGTTACATGTGGCACAGATGACGGGGCAGGATGCGATGCGCCAGTGTTTCGATGCAATTACAACGACGCCCGCAAGAATCCTGGGATTGGATCAATATGGATTGGCGCCTGGTTGCCACGCTGATTTTGTGATTCTTGACGCAACCGATCCGATTGAAGCGCTGCGTTTGCGCCCGGTCAGGCTGTACGTTATCCGACGCGGCAAAATCATCAGCGAAACGCCGAAACCGTTAGCGAAGCTCAATTTGGCGGGACGTATTACTGAAGTCAATTTCAGAAAATAAAAAATCTCCTGAAAGTTGGATATCCAATAAAAACAAGGCTTACGAAGGGAAATACCTTCGTAAGCCGCATGAAACCTCAGATTTTTTTTGAAACTATCAATTTAGAGTTGCGCAAAGGCTCGCTTGGCTATCGCGATAGTCTCATCAATCACCGCATCGTCGTGTTGAATAGAGACGAAACCTGCTTCAAAAGCCGACGGCGCCAGATACACACCTGCCTCCAACATCAAATGGAAAAATCGATTAAATTTTTCTTTGTCGCTGGCCATCATTTCTGCATACGAACTTGGTACCTCAGCGGCAAAATAGAGGCCAAACATGCCGCCGACAGCATCGGCACAGAAAGTGACGCCAGCTTCTTTTGCGGCAGCACTTAATCCATCGACCAGTTTGCGTGTTTGTGCCGTCAATTTTTCATAGAAGCCCGCTTCTTGAATAATTTTTAACGTCGTCATACCAGCGGCGACTGCCACTGGATTGCCAGATAAAGTACCGGCTTGATACACGCCCCCTAACGGCGCCATATGCCCCATCAAATCTGCACGGCCGCCAAATGCAGCCACTGGTAAGCCCCCACCAATGACTTTGCCCATACAAATGATATCTGCTTGCACCTGATATAAGGCTTGTGCACCGTGCAGGCCAACCCGGAAACCACACATCACTTCGTCGAAAATAAGTACGCTGTTATGTGCCGTGCAAAGACGGCGCATGGTTTCTAAGAAAGCTGGCGTAGCGCGAATCAGATTCATATTGCCAGCGACGGGCTCTACGATGACGCAAGCGATCTGATCACCGATGGATTTAAATACCTCTTCGAGTTGCTCGCAGTTATTGTAATCAAGTACTAAGGTATGTTTGCTGAAGTCTTCCGGTACCCCTGCCGAGGTCGGATTGCCAAAAGTTAACAGACCACTTCCGGCTTTGACTAACAAGGAATCAGCGTGACCGTGGTAACAGCCTTCAAATTTAATAATTTTGTCGCGTTTCGTCGCGCCTCGGGCGAGGCGCAATGCACTCATGGTCGCTTCCGTGCCGCTTGAAACCAGGCGTACTTGTTCTACGCCAGGTACGAGCTTGCAAATTTCTTCAGCCATCAGGATCTCGCCTTCGGTCGGCGCACCAAAACTGAGGCCGCGTGCTGCAGCCGTCTGCACCGCACTTACGACTTCAGGATGCGCATGGCCGACAATCGCAGGGCCCCAGGAGCCAATGTAATCGATATAGCGGCGCTCTTCTGCATCCCAGAAATAAGGTCCTTGGGCCCGGGTGATAAAACGCGGTGTGCCACCCACCGAGCGAAACGCACGTACCGGAGAATTGACGCCGCCGGGTGTCGTTTTTTGAGCGCGGTTAAATAATGCTTCGTTATTATTCGTCATAGTGTGCGATCTGATCAGGGAAGTTTGAGGTTGATTGAGGTAGTGATCGGGGATGTTTTGCAGCAATTGGGTCAATTGGAGTAATTGGAGCAATTGGAGCAATTGGAACAACGATGTGGTTTGTATTGTACAAACTGCCGATAGGATTCATATGATTCACATCAAGTGATTAGGTTGCGACGCAGCAAAGTGTTCATTAAATTTACCTTGCGCATCGCTTGAATTTTTATTCTTCCTTTGCCCAGAAAAAACGATCTGGTATGAGTTTCCCCATACCTAATTGCTGTGCATGAGCAATCGCTGCATGGGTAAATTCTTGTGCTTCGAGTACTGCTTCAGGTACTTCTAATCCATTGGCCATTAATGCAGCGATCGCGGCGGATAATGTACTGCCAGCGCCAGCATGTGAACCAGGAAGGCGCGGCCAGATGTCCCTGCGAACGATGCCAGCTTCATTAAATAAGGTATTGGCGACCTCGCCATTGGCGCAGGGAGTGCCGGTGACTAGCACATATTCACAACCAGAATCGATCAACGTCATCGCGTCGGCGGTTAAGTCTTCGGCGTCATTATTTTCTTTCCAGGTTTCAGCCAATCTGGAAAGTTCAACGGCAGAAATCAATAATAACGTTGCTTGGGGGATAAGTAATTCGCGTATTGCCAAAGTTAAATCTTCAGCATCCGCAATTTGCTCAGTGACCGCGCTATTAAAAGGATCAAGAATCAGCGGCATCTCAGGATAATCAGAGACAATTTCCGCAATAGTTGTTGCGTTGTCGACACTGCCAACTTGCCCGATTTTGAAGGTGACAACGGCCATGTCTTCAAGTATTGTCCGTGCTTGCTCATCCACCAGATCGGCTTCAAGTGGGTGGATGCTATCGACTTGCGCCGTGTCGCCTGTGAGGATCGCAGTAACGATCGGCAAACCGTGGCAACCCATGGCAGCAAATGAGGCGAGGTCGGCGTATAGACCAGTGGCAGTCACAGGGTCTGAGGCACCGAAACTAAGAATAAGCGGAGAAATTTGGTTTTGCACGTTGGGTAGATTAATATAGCCAGCTTAAATAAATTCGTATTAGCTCAAATGTTGAGATGTTTTTTAAATTTCATACGTTAGTTCTAATATTTTACTTGATTGAAGGGTTTTAGTCGTGAGCGATAACATAGGTAGTCAGCAGGAATTTGCAACATGGATGTGTTTAATTTGTGGATGGGTCTATGATGAGGAGGCCGGTTTGCCCGATGAGGGAATTCCCGCAGGCACGCGTTGGCAAGATGTTCCTATGAATTGGACTTGCCCTGAGTGCGGCGCCCGTAAAGAAGATTTTGAAATGGTTGTGATTTAACCGCGTATTTACATTTTTTTGGATGTATTAAATGTTTATTCAAGGAAAATAGGCGCCAATACAAATTTTTTTGCTAGAGTGCTAGATTGAGACAATTCTGTTGAAAAGAGATGATTTTATGTCAATAGCGACAGGCAGCGAAACCCTGAAAATCATGGTGATTGACGATAGCAGTACTATCCGTCGATCTGCCGAGATATTTCTTGGACAAGCCGGTTATAAGATCGTGTTGGCCGAAGATGGTTTTGATGCCCTGGCGAAGATCAATGATTCTCATCCAGATTTGATTTTTTGCGACATTTTGATGCCGCGTCTCGATGGTTATCAAACCTGTGCGCTGATAAAAAAAAGTGCGAAATTTCGTAATACCCCTGTCATCATGCTCTCATCAAAGGATGGCTTGTTTGACAGAGCACGTGGTGCCATGGTCGGTTCAGATGAATATCTGACTAAACCATTTACAAAAGATAGTCTGCTGAAAACTGTGCGGAATTACACTTCCGAAGAGCATAGTAAATAGTTCAGTTTTATGTGAGATAGGAAGAAGATGGCTATTCAGAAAATTTTAGTGGTAGACGACTCCCCGACGGAACGTTATTTTTTAACGGATGTATTGGTGAAGAATGGTTTTTCCGTATCGACGGCGGAGAGCGGCGAAGAAGCATTAACCAAAATTAAAGCCGATAAACCACAATTGATTTTGATGGACGTCGTGATGCCGGGTCAAAACGGCTTTCAAATTACACGCGCAATTGCCAAAGATCCGGAAACACAAGACGTACCAGTGATCATTTGCACCAGCAAAAATCAAGAGACCGATAAAATCTGGGGACTACGTCAAGGGGCGCGTGATTACCTGGTCAAGCCCATCGATCCGCAAGAGCTGTTAGCAAAAATCGCTGCGCTCGGTTAATCCTACACAACGGTCTTGGCTGACAGCACAGACCGAGCTGACCGAGATGACAGAACTGATCGATGAGTAAGCGTGCCCATTTAAACATCCCCGGATGCCCACATGACCCAGAATTTGAGTGACCCTGTTGCGTCTGATCAGGCGTCGAGTAGACCCGATAGCGGTGTACGACGTACCCGATTGCGCGAATTTCAGGCGCAGTTGGTTGAACGTATGCAAGCGGCTCAGCGCGGTGATTTTACTCAGGTCAACCAATTGGGCATCATGGTTGGGCAAGTACGTTATCTGCTCGAGTTGCGTGAAGCGGGTGAGATCGTCAGCGCGGGATTATTGACCACCGTTCCATTGACGAAAGAATGGTATGTCGGTTTGTCGAATATCCGCGGTAATCTGACAAGTGTCGTTGATTTGCCCCGTTTTCAAGGAGGTGAACTTACACCCCTCGATCATGGCTGTCGGATCGTCGCGTTTGCGCCAGCATTAGCATTTAACAGCGGTTTGTTGGTATCCCAGGTTCTTGGTCTGCGTAATATCGCCGATATGGAAGAGATATCCGCACAGGAAGGGGGCCAGATGCCCGCATGGTTGCCACTGCAGTATCGTGATAATGAAGGCAATATCTGGCACAAACTCAGCCTTGCTACGTTGGTTCAGGATCAGGATTTTTTGCAGATCGGGTTATAGTCAATATAGGCATTGCAGTAAATCTGGTGGATGTAGAAAGTGTCGTTGTGATTCAAATAATACTGGAAGCATGTCAATCGTTTTAGGAGACTTAGTAATGGAATTTAAGCTACCGCTCGCGTCCAACGGGAAAGAAGATCCGGAAATTGACGGAGCAGAAGTTGCGCCAAGGTCGTTCGGTAATGCTGATTCATCTGAAGTTGAAGAAGCGAGCAACGTCAAAATGCTGACTCCTGAGCTGCCAGTAACGACGACCACCCCGAACTGGGAACATGTCAGCGAACCGCAAGATCAGCGGGCGGATGCGACATTCATCGGTGATGCCTTGGAAAAAGGCGGTGATATTCACTTACCATTCATCGGTAAAATGTCGTTGCAGAAGCAAATGCGTGTGCTGTCGATGACGATGGGTTCTGCATTGCTGGCAGGTGCGTTTTTTGTCTGGCTCAATGCGAGCCAATCTTCGCTGGTTTCTACCCAGGTACAGATTTCCGGTGACATGCTGATGCATTCTCAGCGGATTGGTAAAGCAGCACCAAATGCGATTCAAGGTAACGTCGAAGCGTTTAAGCAACTGGAAGACAGTCGCAAAGAAATCAATTCCGATCTGAATATTCTGCTCAAGGGTGGTAATTACCAAGGTCGTAACGTTGATAAAGCAAGCTCTGCTCTTGAGGCGGTGCTAAAAGACACCTCAAAAACCTGGCAAAATTCAAATAAGGCGGCAGAAACCATTTTGGCACGTCGTGCTGAATTGACTGGTTTCGGTCAGACTTTGCAAAAATTGAATACCTTATCGCCAGTTCTACTTGAATTGACTGAGCAAATCTCGACCTTAAAAGTACAAGGCGGTGGTTCAGCACGTGAAATTTCTGCTTCTGGTCAGTTAGTTATGTTGACTCAGCGTTTGGGTCGTAGTGCGAATGAGTTTTTGACTTCTGAAGGCGTTAATCCAGAAACCGCATTCTTGCTCGGTAAAGATACCAACACCTTCCGCGACCTGGTGGATGGTTTCTTGAAGGGCAGCGATGTGTTGCGCCTCGCTGCGACCAAAGATGCAGATACCCGTGAAAAACTCGAAGAATTGCAAAAATCATTTGAAGAATATCGTGGATCGGTGTCCAGTATTCTGGGCAATCTGCAGAATTTTATTGCCGCGAAACAATCTGAACAATTGGTGTTTAATGAAAACGAAGATTTAAAAACCAAGTTCGCCAAGCTGCAAAAAACGTACACCGAACAACAAGATTCGATCAGCTTTTCTTTCTGGTTATTGTTGCTGTCAGGCGCTGTTGCTTTGCTGGCTGCGGTTGGTATCGCATTAGTCCTGCTGCAGGATAGTCGTAATCGCGCCAAAGAGGCGAATGAGCGTCGACAAGAAGCTGGCGCACAAATGCTGCAAGCCCAAAAGCAAGAAGAAGAAGCGAAAGCCGCCAACGATCAGAATCAGGCTGCGATTTTGCGTCTGATGAATGAATTGCAGGAAGTGGCTGATGGTGACTTGACAGTGCAGGCGACGGTTTCTGAAGATATTACCGGCGCGATCGCCGATTCCGTTAACTACACCGTGGAAGAGTTGCGTGGACTGGTTGGCCGGGTTACCAAAACGGCGGAACAAGTGACTTCAGCATCCAATGATGCGCAGGGTATTTCCAATAATCTTCTGCAAGCGTCCGAGCAACAATCACGTGAAATTACAGATGCCGGTCAAATCGTTTTGACGATGGCAGCTGAAATTACCGACGTCTCACGTTCTGCGAACGAATCCGCGGAAGTGGCGCGTCAGTCGGTTGCTGCGGCAGAGCAAGGAGCGCATGCGGTGGAAGACGCGATCAAGGGTATGAATGAAATTCGCGAACAAATTCAAGAAACGTCCAAACGAATTAAGCGACTCGGTGAATCATCACAAGAGATTGGTGAGATCACTGAACTGATTTCTGACATTACCGAACAAACGAACGTGCTGGCGTTGAATGCCGCGATTCAGGCGGCGTCTGCTGGCGAAGCGGGACGCGGATTCTCGGTGGTTGCGGAAGAGGTGCAGCGATTGGCGGAACGTTCAGCAGAGGCGACCAAACAGATTGGTGCATTGGTTCGTACGATTCAGACGGATACCCATGATGCGGTAGCTGCGATGGAAAAATCAACCCAGGGTGTGGTTGAGGGTGCCCGATTGTCAGACGCGGCAGGGTCAGCGTTGTCGGATATTCGTAGCGTTTCTAACCGTCTTGCAGAATTGATTCAAGGGATTTCTTTGGCGACGGAACAGCAAGCGACATCTGCGAACGGCGTGGCGCAAAACATTCAGCACATTTTGACGATCACAGAGCAAACGCAAAACGGTACGCAACAAACGGCTGATTCTATTAGACAGTTGTCATTGTTGGCGGAGGAATTGAAAAACTCCGTTTCACGTTTCCGGGTGGCGGCCTGATTTTTTCAGTCTTTGGAACCAGGTATTCTGGTTTCATCCTATGTCGAGACGATGAAACTGATTTCATCGTCTCTTGAGTTTGCGGAGCACGCATGACATCCGATTTTTCAAATTCGTCACATCTGTCTCAGGATCAGTTTGATACTGGACCGCTTTCCTGGGTCATGGCGGAAGTACGAGAAGCAGTAAGTAATGCCGGCAAGATGCTCAAAGAGGCACTTGAGCAAGACCCTGAAACCAGATCGACAACGATCCTTCACGCAAAGAGCTATTTGCATCAGGCACATGGAGCATTGCAGATTGTTGATATCGATGGTGTTTCTAATGTTACGGAAACCATAGAAGAACTATTAGAACGACTGCAAACGGCGCAGTTAGAAATGAATGCAGCGAATGTTGACGTGATTCTTGACGCGTTTCATGCTGTCTTACGGTATCTCGAAGATTTATTGTCTGGTGCTACGCATCAACCAGTGCGATTATTCCCCTATTACCGCGCCTTGCTGGAGTTGAAAGGCGCTGAACGTATTCATCCTGCCGATTTATTTTTCCCGGCATTGTCGGCGCAGAGCAAAGTTCCTGCATTAGCCGTGACACCAGCCAAAGCCCCGGCATCCTATACTGACTTACGCCAACAGTTTGAAAAGCTGCTCCTGACCTTATTAACGAGCAAAGATCAACAACAGCAACAAACTGCCGCGCGAGCAATGCGAGATGTCGTTCACAGTATCGACCTCGCGCAAACTAACCCACAAGCGAAGGCGTTTTGGGTTGTGATGTGTGCTTTTGTTGAAGCTTTTGCCGAAGGCAATATTGATAATCAACAATATGCTAAACAAATATTTGGACGGATTAATTTGCAAATTCGACGGTTGGTCGAAGGTGTAACAGCGATCCCTGAACGATTGTTACGAGATGCCTTATTCTTCCTGGCTCAGGCGCGCGCATCGACGCCGATAGTAGAAAGTATTCGCCATGCGTATCAGTTAGAAAACAAAGTGCCAGCTGATTATGATCAAAAGCACTATAGTCAGATAGCAGCAGGCGTGCAGAGCACGGCCAAAGAACAATTAGCTGCGGTCAAAAATTTGTGGGGGCGTATTGCTAACGGCGAGAATGCTCTAGCCGACAAGTTTTCGCAAAAAATGAAGGACTTGGCCGATACAGGCGCTGGCCTCAATGCCCCTGCATTATCCAAGCTCTTACGAGAATTGAGCGGCATCGCACGTCATGTCGTACATTCGGCTGACCGCGAAAAATTGGGCATCGAATTGGCCACCAGTTTATTGTTCGTGGAAACAACTCTGGATCAAATTACTCGCTTGCCGGCACATTTTTCTGAGAGGGCGGATGAAATCACAGCGCGGTTGTTGTCGATCGTGTCAGGCGAAGAGCCGCAGTCACAAACTGCGTGGATGGGCGAAATTTCACGCGAGGCGCAACAACGCCAGACCATGGGTGTCTTGGTCAGCGAAATGCAAGCCAGTCTGCGGCAGGTGGAAAAAAATCTTGATGAATATTTCAGAGATCCGGCTCAACATGGTTCATTAAAAGCGGTGAACGATGTTTTGCATCAGATCGGCGGGGCACTGGCAATTTTGGATCAGGATGATGCGATGCAGGCCGTTGAGCAGACGCGCGACACGATTACGAAATTTGCTGAACCTATCGATGAGAATAATCAAAGCTTAAAAGCTGAACGCCACGCTGAACATCAAAAAGTCGCACAAAATATCGGCGCTTTAAGCTTCTTTATTGAAACTTTACAAGCGCAACCGGACGCCGCGAGGAAAAAATTTAGTTTTGAGGCAGATACGGGTATTTTTCGCTCTAATCTGCTTGAGGCTACGGCACAAAAAGACATATTACCTCATGCAGAAGAAGCATTTGATGTCGCCCATGGTAGCCATACTTCGGTTGAGGAAGTACAGTCCTCCCCACTGATTACGGCAGAGCAAGAACTGCTACATCAACAGCAAGAGTCGGCACGGCTGGCCGTTTCTCTTTCTGAAAATCCAGACAATACAGATATTCAAACAAGACTTAAAGATTCCCTGGAATCTGAACGCTCGGTTGCAACGTTGCTGGATGATCAAAGCGCCAGTGAGCGCGCAAAAATGGCGATTGAATTGCTGGATAAATCGATGTCCGAGCAAACTTCTGAAAATCTGCAAGACATCATTGCGGCCACCAGTTCTGCACCTGATCATCAGGCGCCACTCGCGCATGTGAATTTGCCTCAGAGTGATGAGGCGATTGATGCCGAGTTACTAGACATATTTCTGACTGAAGCCGAAGAGGTACTGGCCTTTGTGCAGGAAACCTTGCCTTTATCAAAACGCGATATAGAAAATCAGGATTATCTGACGAGTTTGCGACGTTCCTTCCATACTTTGAAGGGCAGCAGCCGGATGGTTGGGTTGAACGTGTTTGGCGAAACCGCATGGAATGTGGAACAGGTGATGAATTTGTGGTTGTCGGAATCGCGTTCTGGCACAGAAACCTTATATGCTTTGCTCGACCACACTGCCAAAGAAATGGCTTTGTGGGTTGAAGAGCTAAAACAGCACGGTCATTCATCACGTAACGGCAGTGCAATTATTGCCGCTGCAGAGCGCGTAAAAGCGGGGCAGGATTTACATGATGTTCCTGTGGAGCAGGCATCTTCTCACCCTGAATTAACAAAATCGACAGAATCCACAGAATTCACGCCTATTGAATTGACGCATGTCTTTGGTCAAAGCGATGAATTATTACCTCCAATTGAAACGAACGGCCGCGTTTTAGATGACAACGCCATAAGCGACCTCGGTCTGGATAATTTAAGCTTTGATGTGAATGAACAGGCCGTTGTAACACCAAATGAGGCGGCATCGGAGGCGCGCGTTGAACCCGTCGAACTACAGGCTACAGATTTCCCGGTCTCTTCGCCTTTGGTGACAGAATCAGATGTCGTATTCCATGATGATACGGCCGAAAATAGCTTGTCCGAAGCATTGACCCTGTCCCCAAGCGATGAAAATCTCAGCAAAGAAGCAGAATTTGCTTTGCCTGAATCGGAAGAATTTAGCGTCGATTTATCACCAACGCCCAGTATGGATGAGTTACTTGCGGCTGCATTGGGAACAACAGCGAGCGCTGCCAACAGCGTTCCTGACTTAAGTTCCGCACCACAAGCAAGTGCGAATGTACCAGAAGATGTGGAGACTCTATCTGGCATTGCAGAATCACATGTCCTGTCTGAATCTGTCACCGACGTTCCGGCTGCCAGCCAGATCAGCGAGCCAGAGTCTGCGCAAGAATCTGCACAAGAATCTGCACTAGAGCCTGCTTTTCAGTCTGCTTCTCAGTCTGCTCAGGAGAAAATCGGCAATGACAATGTTCTGGAATTGGTGAATACAGCAAAAATCTTGGAATTCCCTGATTTAATCAAGCCAGTTCCTAGTCCAACGATTGATGACAACATTAAACGTATCGGTGATCTTGAAATTAGTTTGCCTTTGTATTCGATCTACATGGCAGAAACTGATGAAATCGTGCGTTTCTTGTCGCAGGATTTTGCAGAATGGCGTCACGAACCACATCGCAATGTGACGACCCATGCAATCCATGCCAGTCACACTTTAGCCGGTAGCTCGGCGACAGTGGGACTGAAACCATTGCAAGAATTAGCGCATAGTTTAGAGCTCGTTTTACAACGTTTGGAACGACATCCTGTTGTTTTGACTTCAACTGAGTTTGATACCCTCGAGCATGCCCTTGATGTCGCCAAACGCATGTTGCAAAAATTTGCGCTGTCTGAATTGGCTGAATTTGTGCCCGATGAAGTACGGCGATTAGAGGTCTTGTTGCAAGATGTGATTGGCCGCTCTGATGCAGGTGCTGATGAAGAATTTATCACCTCCACCAATGAAAAATTGGATTTGAATGATTGGATAGCTGACGCCGAAAACATCCATGATGCTGCGCCAAGCCAGGCTGCAACGACTCTGATGTCGCAGATCGATCATCATGGTTCTGCCATTAACGATGAGCTGGATCATGATCTCTTACCCGTCTTTTTGGAAGAAGGTCACGATTTATTACCAATGGTAGGGCAGTTGTTGCGGAGTTGGCAGGAACAACCTGGCGATATCGCCATACCGCAATCGATCGCGCGCTTGATGCATACCATCAAGGGCAGTGCCCGGATGGCAGGAGCGATGGGCTTGGGGCAACATATCCATGACATGGAAACGCGTATCGAGAGTCTGATGCATGCCGGCAGTCTGGTCCGTCAACCATTGTTAGAAGATCTGTTAGCGCGTCATGATCACAGCATGTTGTTGTTTGATCGCTTGCAGCATCCAGACGCTCATAGCGCGGCCAGCGCGACCAGCCTCATTACCGAATCACTCACCGCGGCGCAAGAGCTTGACCAATTCCAGGAAGACTTAGCCGCAAAAGAAAAAGATGGCTCTGCAGTCACCAATGCGATGGCGAGTCCGCAGTCTTCAGAAACGCTCGTGAATTCGAACGCGGCACAGAAAACCGCCATTTTGTCGCCTGCAACGGCCGCGACGCCACCTGTTCCGGCCGCCCCAGTGCCTCTGGTCCGGGTGCGCGCGGACGTTTTGGATCGCTTGGTTAACCAGGCTGGTGAGGTTTCGATTTCTCGTTCCCGGCTTGAAAATGAAGTAACAACGTTGCGCTCGTCCTTAAGTGAGTTGACGGAGAATGTGACCCGTTTGCGCGATCAGCTACGTGAAGTTGAAATTCAGGCGGAAACACAGATTACCTCGCGCATGGCGCATTCCGCAGATCGTGAGTTTGATCCACTAGAATTCGACCGCTTTACGCGCTTACAAGAATTGACGCGCATGATGGCCGAAAGTGTCAGTGACGTGGCAACCGTACAGACTAATTTAAACCGCACCATCGATGGTGCGGCGACGAATTTGCACACCCAGGCACGCCTGACGAGGGAGTTACAGCAAGATTTGATGCGGGTGCGGATGATCCCGTTTGCCAGCGTTTCGGAACGTTTGTATCGTGTTGCCCGACAAACAGCCAAAGAAGTCGATAAACGCGTGAATCTGGATATTCGCGGTACTAACGTTGAGATGGATAGGGGTGTTCTGGAAAAAATGGTCGGGCCGTTTGAACATCTGTTGCGTAACGCCATTGTGCATGGCATTGAATCACGCGAGGCCCGTCGTCAGCTTGGTAAAGACGAAACAGGCGAATTGCTGATCGAAGTGCGCCAGGAAGGAAATGAAGTCGTTATTCGTTTCAATGATGATGGCCAAGGTCTGAACTTAAACGTGATCCGCGAAAAAGCGCAGTCCTCAGGTTTGTTGCTTTCTGATGAAACCGTGAGCGATGTTGAAACTGCCAACCTGATTTTTGAACCAGGTTTCTCGACAGTAAGCGAGGTTACTGAGTTAGCAGGCCGTGGCGTAGGGATGGACGTGGTGCGTTCAGAAGCAGCGTCCTTGGGCGGCCGTGTTGAAGTCGCAACGGCTGCAGGAAAAGGCGCTGAATTTACAATTCACTTGCCGCTTACCCTGGCAGTGACGCAGGTGGTTTTGCTGAGTTCTGGTGGCCGAACATTTGCCGTACCGTCGGTGTTGGTCGAGCAAGTACAGCATTTGAAATCAAATGCCTTGGCCAATGCATATAACGATGGCGCAATCATGTGGCAAGAGCAGCGTGTGAGGATGCATTATTTGTCGTCCTTGTTAGGCTATCGTGATGCGATACCAACTGCACAGCAATACACACCGCTGTTGATTATGAAGAGTGGTACTGATCGCGTGGCTATTCATGTTGACGATATCGTCGGCAACCGTGAGGTGGTCGTAAAAAATATCGGCCCACAGCTATCACGGATGATAGGGATTGCTGGCGCTACCGTACTTGGGTCAGGTGATATTGTCTTGATTATTAACCCTGTACCGTTAGCGCAGCGGGTCGAACATGAACATGCCCGTTTGCCGCAACCTGGTGTAGAAACAAGGAATGTTGGTGCAGTGGCCGATATCCATGAGACACAATATCAGGAAAAAAGTCATACGGAAGCTGTGCAAGGATTGCGTACCCAGCACAGTGTGATGGTGGTGGATGACTCATTGACAGTTCGTCGCGTCACGCAACGTTTACTGGTACGTGAAGGCTATCAAGTCATTTTGGCGAAAGATGGTATTGATGCGCTGGAACAATTGCAGTCAGTCACGCCGGATATCATGTTGGTGGATATTGAAATGCCCCGCATGGATGGTTTCGATTTGACCCGCAACGTGCGTAGTGATGCCCGCACTAGCCATATTCCTATTATCATGATTACGTCGCGGACCGCAGACAAACATCGTAACTATGCTAAAGAATTGGGCGTAAATGAGTATTTCGGTAAGCCTTATCGTGAGGATGATTTATTGGCAGCGATTCGGCACTTTATTGAATCAGATCACGACGTCGTTGTTTGATATTTCGTTTTCATTCATCAAAAAAAGCAGGGGATCCTGCTTTTTTTGGGTGTACCCCCCCCACACATACAACGATATCAATTTACTCAGCGTCGACATCGGCCTTCTTGACCACTGCATAGCGTGCGAGCGTCGCTTTACGTGCAGCATCATGCTCAACAATCGGATGCGGATAATTCTGACCCAGCTTCACACCTGCTTGTTGCAATAATAACGGTGCGGCTTTCCATGGCGCATGAATTGAACGGTGATCCAATTTGTTTAATTGCGGTAGATAGCGACGAATAAATTTACCCTCAGCATCAAATTTTTCAGATTGGGTAATAGGATTAAAAATCCGGAAATACGGTTGTGCATCGCATCCTGACGACGCCGCCCATTGCCAGCCGCCATTGTTTGCGGATAAATCAAAATCATTCAATTTTTCGGCAAAATAGGCCTCGCCACGCCGCCAGTCGATACCGAGATCTTTGATTAAAAAGCATGCAGTTACCATGCGGAGACGATTATGCATATAACCGGTCTGGTTCAATTGCAGCATCGCTGCATCGACCAGGGGATAGCCAGTTTTACCCTCACACCAGGCCAGGAAATGGGTATCTGCCTCAGTCCCTTGTTCCCATTGGATCGCATCGTAGGCCGCTTTAAATGCCGCTTTTTCGACGCGAGGGTGATGATGCAAAATCATAAAATAAAAATCACGCCAAATCAGTTCGTTCAACCAGATCTGCGCACCAGGATGTGCTTCTGTACGAATATGTTGCATCGCAGTGCGCACCAGATGGCGCACAGACACCGTACCAAAACGTAAATGTACCGATAAATACGAAGGTCCTTTTACCGCAGGAAAATCGCGGGTTACATCATAGTCTTTCATACGGTGGACAAAATCATCGAATAATTGTTTGCCCCCCGACATGCCTGCGGGGAGATTGATGTCATTCGATTGCGCATCACCAAACCCCATCACCTCTAAACTTGGCGCTGCAGATGACATGGCGCGCAAGCGAGTGGCATACTTTTCTACTGGATAGGCGCGAGAATAAAAGTCATCTGTCTGCGCATAAAACTTTTTAAGCCAGGCGTTTTTATAGGGAGTGAATACCGAAAATGGTGTATTCGACAAAGACAATACCTCCTCTTTCTCAAAAACAACCTGATCCTTAAAACTAAAAAAATCACACGACATTTTATGTAATGCCGATGCCACCTGATGATCCCTGGCGATTGCGGCAGGCTCGTAATCATGATTGACAAAAACGGCATGAATCTTGAGTTCAGCGGCCAATTGTGGAATTTCGGTAGCGGCATCGCCGTAGCGGATAATCAGACCACCACCAAGTTGCTCCAACGATTGTTGCAGTTCGAGCACGCTGTCATAGATAAATTTCACTCGTCTGTCATTGGCAGGTAAATGATCAAGGATGGCTTTGTCAAAAATAAATACGCCGACGACTGCCTCACTTTGTCGCAATGCGTGATACAGCGCCGCATGATCAAAGCTGCGCAAATCACGTCTGAACCAAACTAAAGAGAGGGGAATGTCGGAAACGATTTTGCTCATAAAATTCAGAAGGTAAATACGGGTGGATTTGCAAAGGATGCTAAAACGATGAATTTATTTAAGACATCACTATTTGACTTTTGATCTTGGCATGATCTGCCACCGCTATTTTAACTCGCCTGCAGAATCGAGTTATGCGCAGCGCCAGATTCGCCATGCCTTGAGTGTCCGCCTCACAGTGAATCCGCGTAAAAGGTATATTGTCGCCCTCGCGCAATCGCTGTCGTGCTCAGAAAGCGAAGTGGTGGTAGCTCGACCAGGGGTAAATTACTTATTGTTAATATTGTATTAATGCAATAATGCAATAATGCAATAATGCAATAATGCAATAATGCAATAATGCAATTATACAAGGCCTTACGATGCCACACATCATGGATATTGGTGCGATTATTGCAATAAAAGCAAAATTTTCCAACTTTGTATAGCTCGAAAAAACACGCTAAAAATGCTAGAATACGAGAATGGTGAAGCAAATAAAATCCCCTCAAACAGACTCCAGCGATAACAAGCCAGGGTCTTCAATGGCAATCTCCGATACAGACGAATCTCAGGCTGTTGGCCATCATTTGGCAACTGAACTTAATCTGACGAACCATTTTTTGATCGCAATGCCTTCGATTCAGGATCCTGTTTTTGGCGGTGCGGTTGTGTTTGTGTGTGAACACAGTCCGCGCGGTGCGATGGGGATCGTGATTAATCGACCTACCGATATGACGGTGGCAGGTTTATTTGACCGCATTGATCTGAAACTCGAAAACATTCCCGATTCACACCCATTAGGTAAGCATCCTGTGATGTTTGGCGGTCCGGTGCAGGATGATCGTGGTTTTGTGTTGCATGCCCCGGTTGGGAAATACACATCTTCACTCCAGGTGACCGATGATATTGCCTTCACAACCTCGCGCGATGTACTGGAAGCAATTGCTGCCGGTGACGGTCCTGAGCGGGTATTGATGAGCGTTGGGTATGCCGGTTGGGGGGCAGGCCAATTAGAGAAAGAAATGCTCGGCAATAGTTGGTTGACGGTACCGGCAGATCCAGAAATCGTTTTTGCCTTACCTCTTGAAGAACGTTTTAATGCGGCGATCAAACTGCTAGGTATTGATCCGCTGATGCTCGCATCGACTGCGGGGCACGCCTGATGCAGAATCCCGTGCTAGCCAATTCAGCAGAAGGGACGATTCTTGCATTTGATTTTGGTTTAAAGCGTATTGGGGTTGCTGTTGGTAATACCTTTCTCAGACAAGCTGAACCACTCGTGATTATTCACGCGGCGACCAACGATGGCAAATTTGCCGAAGTAGCGGCACTGATTGAAAATTGGCAACCCGTTTTATGCGTTGTCGGCTTGCCTATGCATCCAGATGGCGAAGCGAATGAAATGACGCAACGCTGTAAGCGGTTTGCCAATCAATTGCAAGGTCGTTTTCAATTACCTGCGGTCTTGGTCGATGAACGTTATTCGTCGGCGGTACTGAACGGCCAACGTGGTGAATATATCGATGACGACGCTGCGGCGCTGATTCTGCAACAATATTTTGATGAGACTCCATGACTACTCTTGCTACGACACTGGATGCTGAAGCACTGTATCAGCAGTTATTGAACCAGATAAAAAAACATGTTGCCACAAACAGTCAGCCATTGGCGATCGTTGGCATTTATTCTGGCGGCGCGTGGATTGCGGAACGCCTGGTTCGCGATCTTGGCGTGGGAGCGAACGCTGGTCAGATCGATGTGTCTTTTTATCGCGATGATTATGCAGCGAAGGGCTTACATGCCGAGGTGAAGCCGACGCATATTCCTTTTGCTGTTGATGGCGCGCATATACTCCTGGTCGATGATGTTTTATATACCGGTCGCACCACCCGGGCCGCTATTAATGAATTATTCGACTATGGTCGACCGGCACGCATCATGCTTGCTGCGCTGGTTGATCGTGGTGGTCGTGAACTGCCTATTGCCGCCGATTTTGTCGCCCATGTCGCCCCATTTGAACCCGCTATCTCTATCAATCTGCAACGTGCAGAAGATGGCACACTGAGCTTTTCTATTGATCATGCATAATCCACAACTCAATAAACACGGCGAGCTACAACATCTGCTGACAATTGAAGGTTTGCCCAAATCGATTATCAATCACATTCTTGATACAGCATCATCGTTTGTCAGTCTCAGCGACAGGGAAGTTAAAAAAGTGCCGCTAATGCGTGGTAAGAGCGTGTTCAATCTGTTTTTTGAAAATTCTACGCGTACTCGTACGACCTTTGAAATCGCCTCCAAGCGTTTATCTGCTGACGTGATTAATCTCAATATTGCCGCCTCTAGTACCAGCAAAGGGGAGTCTTTGCTTGACACCATCGATAATTTGGCGGCGATGCATGCGGATATGTTCGTGGTACGACATGCGACGTCGGGGGCGCCATTTCTGATCGCTAAGCATCTCAATGATACGAAGCAACACCATGTTCACGTCGTGAATGCAGGCGATGGTCGACATGCACATCCTACCCAGGGTTTGCTCGATATGTACACCATCCGACATTACAAAAAAGACTTTACTAATCTGACGGTGGCCATTGTCGGTGACGTCTTACATAGTCGCGTGGCGCGTTCGGATATTCATGCTCTGACGACGTTGGGCGTGCCTGAAGTGCGCGTCATCGGCCCACGCACCTTGTTGCCAGGCGGGTTGGAGCAAATGGGAGTACGGGTCTTTACGGATATGAATGAAGGCTTGAAAGGCGTTGACGTCATCATCATGTTGCGTTTGCAAAATGAGCGTATGAGCGGCGCCTTACTACCGTCAGCGCAGGAATATTTCAAAAGCTATGGCCTGACACCTGAACGTTTGGCACTGGCACACCCGGACGCGATTGTGATGCATCCTGGTCCGATGAATCGCGGTGTTGAAATTGATTCCGCTGTCGCCGATGGTCCGCAAGCAGTGATACTGCCGCAGGTCACATTTGGTATCGCGGTGCGGATGTCGGTGATGAGCATCGTTGCTGGTAATAGCGGTGGAGATGCTTGAAAACATCGGCAAACGGAGCAATAAAAATGCCTGATTGTGATGCTGTACGAGGAATATAGAACATGAAAATACAGATTAAAAATGGTCGAGTCATTGATCCAGCCAGTGGCTTTGATGGTGTGCAAGACTTGTTCATTGCGGATGGGAAAATTCAGGGATTGGGTCGTGCGCCAGAAGGATTTACTGCAGAGCAGGTGATTGATGCCAGCGGCTTAGTTGTGGCACCTGGCTTTGTCGATCTGAGCGCGCGTTTGCGTGAACCAGGTTTTGAATATAAAGCGACCTTAGAGTCAGAGTTGCAAGCAGCCATGCGTGGCGGTGTAACTAGTCTGGTTTGTCCACCTGATACTGATCCGGTGCTGGATGAAGCAGGTCTGGTTGAAATGTTGAAGCAACGTGCACGGACGCAACATAAAGCCCACGTTTATCCGCTCGGTGCCTTAACCGTTGGACTCAAAGGTGAGTCGTTGACAGAAATGGCCGCCTTGACAGATGCTGGCTGTATCGGCTTTTCGCAAGCGGAAGAAACCATCGCTGATACCAACACTTTGCAGCGGGCACTACAGTATGCAGCGACATTTGGCTACACGGTATGGCTACGTCCACAAGATGCCTATATAGGCAAAGGCGGCATTGCCCATAGCGGTCCATTGGCATCCCGTTTGGGTTTGTCGGGTGTGCCAGTGATGGCAGAAACGATTGCCTTACACACCCTTTTTGAGCTCATGCGTGCGACGGGTGCAAAAGTGCATTTATGCCGGATTTCTTCGGCAGCTGGTTTAGAGTTGGTGCGACAAGCGAAGAAAGAAGGGCTTCCATTGACTTGCGATGTTGGCGCCCATCATGTGCACTTGACTGATGCAGATATCGGGTTCTTTGATTCGAATGCCAGAATGACGCCGCCATTGCGTAGTCAACGCGATCGTGATGCGATTAAAGCGGCATTGTCTGATCAGACGATCGATGCAATTTGTTCTGATCATACGCCGGTCGATGATGATGAGAAATTATTGCCATTTGCAGAAGCTTCCGCTGGCGCAACGGGTCTTGAACTGCTTTTGTCATTGGCTTTGAAATGGGCAGAAGATAGTCGTGGTGATGTGTCCTTGACGCAAGCATTAGCGACGATCACACATCAGGCAGCGGACGTCGCTGGTATCAATGGCGGTCGTCTTGCTGTCGGTCAGGCCGCTGACTTGTGCCTATTTAATCTGGACGAGCGCTGGAAAGTCGAAGCTAAAGCGTTGGTCAGCCAAGGAAAACATACCTTGTTTTTGGGCTATGAATTGCCAGGTGTTGTGAAGTTGACGATGGTGTCTGGTCGCGTTGCGTTTAGTACTTTGCTGTAATCGTTGGTGCTTTCTGGTTTAATTTTAGTGTCGAATTGCTGGTTCTTGGGTTGCTCTATGTTTGCATCATGGTTCCATCATGTTTCCATGATATTTCCATAATATTTGCATGGTATTTGCATGATATTTAGTTGGCTGAACAATCTCTGTTCCATCATCGTTAAAGTTTCGGGAAGTTTCGGGAAGTTTCGGGAAGTTTCGGGAAGTTTCAGGAAGCTTCAAAAGGCTTAAAAAGCGGGAGTATAGGTTTCAATAGCCTGACTCCCCTTTATTTTGTTATGACATATTCATTTATTTATTGATACTCAGTACGAGTATCTGGTGAGCTCAGCATGCTTTTTTGGTCTTTTTTTCGTGTGTTTCTTCATTTGTTGTCGGGGTTGGCGACGTGTATTGTCGTATTCCCGTTTGTCAGTGCCGAGCAACAACAGCAAAGAGTGCGGCGCTGGTCGGCGCAATTACTGGCGATTTGTACGGTTGATGTCCGGTTTATTGATTCAAGTCAGGGAGCGATAGCAGAGCGCGCATTAATTGTTTCCAATCACGTTTCGTGGTTAGATATTTTTGTCATTAATACGGTGCACCCTTGCCACTTTGTTGCGAAGTCAGATATTCGGCAGTGGCCTTTGATTGGTTTCTTGTGTGAAAAAGCCGGAACCATTTTTTTAGCCAGAGGTAAACAGCGTGAAGTACGCCGCATCTACGAAGGCTTGGTACATCAAATTGCTGACGGCAAACGCATTGCTTTTTTTCCAGAAGGAACAACCGCAGCGCAAGGAAAATTATTGCCATTTCATGCGAATTTATTTGAAGCGGCAATCGAAGCTAAAGTGCCTGTGCAGCCTTTCGTTGTTCGCTATGTTGATAGTCACGGTGCATTCCATCCAGCCGCCGATTTTATTGGTGACATGACATTTGCTGAAAGTATGGCCATCATTTTAAAGGCACCACGGATGACGGCAGAGTTAATTCGCTTACCCGCAATCGCCACGGAAGGTGCTCATCGACGTGAAGTAGCACAACAAGCCAGAGCAGCAGTGCTACAAGAACTCGGCATCAGTGATCACTGAACAATTACCGCACTGGCTTTCGGAACAAATTTTGATGGGTTGAATGCGAGATTGGCGTGACGCAGGTTTAACCCTGCTGACACATTGTTCACGCCATTTCTGGTTGATCGAGGACATCCGCTGAGGTCAGTAAAGCCTGTACCGCCCGTTCAAACAAAGGCTCGGCTTCTAAAAAACGCACCCTTCCATGGGCGATCATTCGTCGAAACATGCGTACACTCACCAGCGATGGTTTGTCATGTCCTTCCAGACGCAATACCAGATTGCGCAATTGTGGATCGACCCAACTGAGTTTTCCTGCACTCGGTTTGAAGCCTAAGTGCAATTCTAAACTGACACCTGTCCGCAATCGTTCTTTAATGATTTCTGGTGTGACATTCATACTATTGAAAGCTGACTTTGCGGTGGGTGGATCAGATTCTGCCGCTAATTCCTGATCGCAAATTTGATCCAGCATTTCCACTTGAAGATCGAGTTCGCGAATAGCTTTGTCGAGTATTTTTTGAATCTCCGGTTTGTCCGCATCGTTGAGAAGTTGCTCGTGTGGCGTGTCGGCGGGATAGACGAAAGGCTGAAAGTGCTGATGAATCGATGGCAAGGACAAAGTACGACCTGCTGCATTGTTTTGTGCAGTGCGTAATGCCGCCGTGTGGGCATCGACGAGCCAGTCCAGTAAGGTCTTTTGATATTCCTGATCAGATTGAATTAATGCCAGCGCTTCGCGGATCGTGCTGAGAATAATTGGCAACAAAGCGAATAATTGCGTGCGATCATCGCCTGCCGCTTTTGGCACGATACTCCACAGCAGGTCAGGCACCAGTAACCGGTAGCGAATACCACGTCGTATATCGTCACGCTCGACCATTTCTATGGCCGATACCCAGTTATTTTCCAGGAATTCACGCAAAAACGGATTGATCGTGAGTTTTTGCAGCACGGCTTGCAGTTGCGCTGAGATATGTACGATCCGTAAGGTACGATTTTGTACTTCTTCGACCGCTTCAACGGTTTCTTCCGTCTGTTTATCGCTATGACGCAGCTCGCGTGCAATGAAAGCATCGAATTCGTCGAGCATGCGAGTGAAAAGCTGGGAGGTTTCACTTTCGTCTTCGAGCAGCGTTTCAACGATACGACAAATTTCCTTCGTGATATGAACGCCACTCGGGTCAATCTGTTTCAAACCTAAGGAGATAGAACCTACGCGGTTAATCAGTAAGCGTGCGGGATGGCCTTTTTGTGTCAGCAGACTTTGGTCACGCAGCGCAATTTTTAATACGAGAAACTGTAATCGTCCGAGTTGCGCGCGAATTTCTGCTGGTACCTGATTGTCTGACAAAATAAATTCAAACAGCATGGCGACTACGTCGATGGTCATTTGCTCATCGACATCGTCGGTCATGTCAGAAAGTTGGGCGCGTTGCTCAAGAATCAGATTGCGAATCCGACCCAGCTGGTCAAACATTTGCTCCGCGGCCGCGGTATGAGTTCTTTGCAATTGCTGGACAGACTGGACGATTCCTGATCCTGAATAGCGTGGCATCTCTTGAAATTCACCAGAAGCCGGCGTCGTCGATTGCTGCGCTGTTTCTTGCCCTGCTTGATGTGATGATGTTAATGCATTATCAACGTCAACACGCATGTCTACCGTGCCAGTCTCGCCCTCATTGATTGGATTGTCTGACGGCATCTCATTTGCCTCAGCGCTGGATACTGATTGTTCATGCGAAGCGGTGTTACGTGAGGTCGTAGCGAGACTAGATCCGCTAAAGACTTGTCGGAGTACTTTGCCTATCGATTGATGTTGCGCCAACCATTTAAATTGCGTACTTGCGGTTGCGTCAGTTGAGCGTGGCATCGCTTCTGAATCACGCAAGGTGCCATGCTGATCGACAGACGAGATGCCATTGGCGATGACCTCTGCTTGAATGTCTTCAGAAAAATTTTGTGACTCCGCCTGATTTTTCGCTATGGCAGCTTGATCACGATCGATGGCGCCACCGATGCCGGAGGCGATGTGACGAACTGCATCAAATAATTGTTCAACGCGATTTTTTGGCTGATCGGAAGAAATATCTCTGGCGGCAGTATCGTAAATTTTACCGCCAATTTCTGCAAAACCAGATATCGGCTTTTTCTGTCCGTTACGGTATGAGCGAACTCGTGCTTGTGCACGCTGAAAGGTACTGGGTGACCATGTCGCGACGAGGTCATTGTCCGTGCCAGCATCTTCGTCCCCTACATTACTATCGGATGCCCCTGGCGTTGCGATGTTCGTTTTTTTGAGTTTAAACTGAAGTTCAGCGGCTACGCCATGTGATGCCAGACTATCATTTACGGCTTCATATATTTTAAAAACATGCTGCGAAAAGTCTTCTGCAATCTGGGTTTGTAAAATGTTGCACAGGTCGCGTTCAAGTTTTAAATCTTCTAAGGTATTGGCGATACATCGTGCCAGTAGATAAGGGCGAAAAGGGTTTTCTCGCTCTTTAATATTATCCTGTGCAAAAAGAATCGCAATCCGTATATTTAAGTCACGAATCTGATCACCGGCCTCAATGCGGAATTTTTCAGTGATCTCGTTCAACAGTAACTCATCATCAAATACGCTGGCATCGACCAGCGACAAGTTACTACTTTTAATGCTTAATGCAGATACCGGACGAAATTTATTGTAAGTTGTCTGAAAACTCCGTGTGAGCAAGGCATCCATGCTCAGGTCCATCTGATCGGTCAGTTCTTTTGTTCTGCGCAGCAAACTGCAGGCGTGCAAATATTGTCCTTGTTCTGTATAAGAATAAGTACTTTCAGCTTTTTTAAATAGAGCTTCAATGGATTGTGGAAGGGCTTGCGCTAAGGACGCTAAGAACGCCTTTTGAAATTCCATACGGATGATTGGCAAAAGTTCATTCGGGTCCATGCTTATCCCTTAAGGGCCTGGTACATAGTGTGAAAACGCTCTTACTTGTGCATTTGTAAATTAATTCGATAGTATATGCGGATTTTTGCTGTAAAAACGTCAACACTAATATTTTTAACAATTTTAATCACGTTTACTTTAGGGCGAACCTGTTAGAGCACTATGATTGATTGTCGCTATTCTTAACGTTAAATTAGAATGAGGTTAACGTTAACGGCCATGAAGTATTGAAGTTGAATCTTGTTTCTGTGTTTTGAGGCACACCATTAAAATTCCATCGCGAAAGCAATGCATCGTTGATCATTAATCCTTGATTACTGGTTGTTAGTCGTCAATCATTAATCATCATGCTTGATCGTCGTATTGCCAGAAAGTGCGTTAACTACGAGTAACTATTCCTGAAATAATAGTTGATTTCAGGCGTGATTAACCAGGTTTTTGTTGTTGCGGGCAATCAATTTGAATGAGCTTGCGTTCGTTCATAGACACTGCTGTGAGTTTTCCACCCCAAACGCAACCCGTATCGAGGCTGATGAGATCAGGTCTTAACACCAAGCCCAGCGTCGACCAGTGTCCAAAAACGACGGTGGTATCTGCGCTGGCTCTTGGCGCATCAAACCATGGTGAATAGCCTTCTGGTGCATTGCCCAGACCATCCTTCGTTGCGAAGTCCATACGGCCATCAATCGTACAAAATCGCATTCTCGTCAGTGCATTGATGATGCACCGCAGGCGATCATTGCCTTGCAAGTCGTCACTCCAGGTATCCGGGGTATTCCCATACATCGTGTGGAGAAAATCTAACCACGCAGAACCTCTCAGCGTCGTCTCGACTTCATGGGCCAGGGACATCGTTTTTTCTGCAGTCCAGGAAGGAAATAAACCCGCGTGAATAATTAAATGATGATTTTTAAGTATTGCCAAGGGGCGCTGTCGCAGCCAATGCAGCAATTCATCCCTATCTGGTGCTTGCAAAATCTGGTCTAGTGTGTCGCTACGATGACTAGGTCTTATGCCATTGGCGACAGCCAGCAAATGCAAATCATGATTGCCTAAAACACTTTCAGCATGGCCCGTTTGTTGCAGCGTTCGTACCAGACGCAACGTCTCAAGAGATTTTGGGCCGCGATTAACTAAATCACCTGCAAAGACATAGTAGTTATTGGCCGAGGTTTGTTCGATTTTGTTGATTAACTCTTGTAGCTGATCAGCACAACCTTGAATATCGCCAATAAAATAAGTGTTAGCCATACAAATTTAATGCTCTGCACCGAGACGCTTTGCTTCAGCGCGACTGAACAAGGCTTGTTGTTTTTGCTCTTCACGCAAGCTGGTCGTCATCATCGTTGGCCAGCCGATTAAATGCTGTTCGGCGATTTCTGCCAATGCGCGCATCCATTCCGGGGATTCGTTGAGACATGGAATGTAATTGAATTCTTTGCCACCCGCATTTAAAAAGTCGATCCGCACTTCCATCGCGATTTCTTCCAGTGTTTCCAGACAATCAGCGATAAAACCAGGACAAATCACGTCAATTCGCTTCACCCCGTCTTTCGCGAGTTGCGTAACAGTGGGCGCTGTATAGGGTTGCAGCCATTCTGCACGTCCCAGACGGGACTGAAATGTGACCAGATATTGTTCTTTACTTAATCCCAGTGACTCAGCAAGTAAACGTGCCGTTTTGTAGCATTCGCAATGGTAGGGATCTCCGCGCATCAAAAACGCCTTTGGCAATCCATGAAAACTCATTACTAATTTTTCTGGCCGACCATGTGTTTGCCAGTGATTGAGCACGGATTGTTTTAATGCTTCGATATAGGCTTCATGATCGTGATAATGCTTAATCATGCGTAGTTCAGGCACATTACGTACTTGTTGATAATGACTGAAGACGGCATCAAAATTAGAGCCCGTTGTGGTTGCAGAATATTGTGGATAAGCTGACAAAACGAGCAAGCGTTCGTAGCCTTCGGCTTTCAGTTTTTGCAATACCGAAGGAATAGACGGTGAACCATAACGCATTGCATAGACGACATTGACTTCGTGTCCGCGTTCACCCAGATACCCTTTGAGTAGCAATGCTTGTTTTTCAGTGTGAATCTTTAGCGGCGATCCTTCTTTCGTCCAGATCGAAGCATATTTTTTTGCTGATTGACTGGAGCGAAATGGAAGGATGATCAAATTGAGAATGAACCACCAAATGATGCGTGGCACTTCGACGACACGTCGATCCCATAAGAATTGCTTCAAATACCGGCGTACAGCAGAACTGGTCGGCGCATCTGGGGTGCCGAGGTTCACCAAAACGACGGCCGTTTTGCCTATTTTTCCGTGGGAGTAATCGGGTTCTTTCAGAAAGCTCATGGTTGTACTTTGCAAAAATTAAGAGGCCAGTAATTCTCTGGCGTGTTTACGTGTTGTCGCAGTGATTTCTATTCCACCCAACATACGCGCGATTTCTTCAACACGTTGCTTACTATCGAGTGGAGAAATGGATGAAATTGTTTTTCCGTCGAGATTCATTTTACTGACCTGGAAATGCTGATTAGCCTGGCTGGCGACTTGCGGTAAATGAGTCACGCAGAGCACCTGACGATCTTGTCCCAGACGTTTAAGCAGGCGGCCGACAACTTCAGCGACACCACCGCCGATGCCGCTATCAACCTCGTCAAAGATCAACGTTGGTGTTGCGGTAGCGCAGGAGGTAATCACCGAAATGGCTAGAGAAATACGCGCCAGCTCGCCACCTGATGCGACTTTGGCGAGAGGTCGCGCTTGCACCCCGGCGTGGCCGGCGACCAGGAATTCGATTTGCTCCAGACCATACGCCGCCGCCTCAACCGGCACCAGTGAGACAGCAAAACTACCACCGCTCATACTGAGATCTTGCATTGCGGCGGTGACGGCGGCACTCAATTCTGTCGCGACTTTTTGGCGAGCACTACTTAATTTTTGTGCTGTTTTTATATACCGTTGATGCGCTTTTTCTTGTTCCGCTTTGAGTGCGTCAATATCACTGGCATTCGATAATTGTAGTAATTGCCCTGATAACACAGCGAATTCTTCATGCAAATTTTCCGGCACAACATGAAAACGTCTTGCCGTCGAATGAATACTTTCCACACGGCTCTCTACTTCACGTAGACGTGCTGGATCGAGTTCAGTGCGGCTTAAGTAATCGTTTAGCGCATACGTGGTTTCCTGCAAATGGATGCAGGCGGATTCCAATGCATCGGTGACGGGCTTTAAAGCTGCGTCGTAATCAAGCAGTTTTAATAATTTCTGTTGAATTGCTGAGAGCTGTGATAAGACGGGATGTTCTGATTCAGATATTAACGCCGCTGCTTCTTGCGCCCCATCGAGCAAACTGGCTGCATGCGCGAGGCGACTGTGTTCCTGGGTGATATTTTCCCATTCGCCAGGTTTAATCTGCAATTTATCGAGTTCGCCGACCTGCCATTCAAGACGTTCACGTTCTTGTAAAACGCTCTTAGCGTTGGTTTCAAATTCTTCGCGTTGTTTGCTCAAGCTACGCCAGGCTTTGTATAAGTTGGCGACCTCTATGACTTGTGTTTCCAAGCCACCTTGCATGTCGAGAAGTGCGCGCTGTGCTTCACTTTTGAGCAAAGATTGATGCGCATGCTGGCCGTGAATGTCGACCAGCAAATCGCCCAGTTCGCGTAATTGAGCGGCCGTTGCGGTAATCCCATTGATCCAAGCCTTTGAGCGTCCTGCGTTGTCGATCGTACGCCGCAAAATCAGTTGTTGGTCAGGGTCACTGAAATCGTTATTTTCTAGCCAGACACTGACGGTATCGTTGATAGAAAATTCGGCACTGATATCGGCTTTGGCGGCGGATTCACGCACCATGCTGGCATCGCCGCGTCCACCCAAGGCAAGGCTAAGGGCGTCGATCAAGATTGATTTTCCAGCACCAGTTTCACCTGTCAATACACTGAAACCAGAAGAGAATTCGAGCTCTAAAATATCAACAATAACAAAATCACGAATAGCGAGCGTGCGCAGCATAATAGCGGGAGTGTAGTAAGTGTAATGAACGTTAGTGAGCGAAAATCAGATTGTTGACTATTGTAACAATCCCTGACTAGTTAAGTGCGCCTTCCACAGAAGGATATTCATTCCAATGCAATTTTTCACGCAAGGTATTGTAGTAATTCCAGTCATGTGGATGTAAAAAAGTCACCGTATGTGCAGAGCGTTTTACAACGATTCTGTCTTGATGGGCCAGACTGGCAAATGTTTGCATATCAAAATTCACACTGATATCGCGACCGGCTGCGATTTCAATGACGATTTCGCTACTATCTGGCAGCACGATAGGGCGGTTTGATAAGGCGTGCGGAGCGATTGGTACCATGACAATGCCACTCAGGCTTGGATGTAACAAAGGGCCACCTGCTGAAAGTGCGTAAGCAGTTGAACCCGTTGGTGTCGAAATAATCAAGCCATCCGAACGCTGGTTGTACATAAAGAGTCCATCGACCTCGACCCGTAACTCCACCATGCCGGAGCCTGCGCCACGCGCAACGACGATATCGTTAAAAGCGACACCGCTAAAAATTTGATTACCTTCGCGTACCACAATGGCCTGTAGCAAGCTACGTCGCTCAGAAACATACTTCCCTTGCAGCATCTCGCTGATGACGGGAATCATTCGATCCAATGGAATATCGGTAATGAAGCCGAGTCTGCCTTGGTTAATCCCGATCAGGGGCACGTTGTAAGGCGCGAGTTGCCTCGCAATACCCAGCATCGTTCCATCGCCACCGACCACAATTGCCGCATCTGCTGTTTTTCCTATGTCCACGACGGACATCGATGCGAGTCCCTCAATTTGAATATAACTTGCCGTTTCTGCTTCCAGAACCACGGTATGTCCGGCATCATTCAGAAAACGTGCCAATTCGTACATCGACTCAGTAATGCCAGCCGCATTATATTTACCAACTAGTGCAATTGTTTTAGCCTGAACAGTCATAGAAAATGAGGGGTGACGTGATTCGTCAGATTAGACCATAATTACGCCAAAAATGAACTAACTGAGTGCACGATATGACAATTAAAGCGGTATTGCTCGATTTAGACGACACCTTGTGGCCAGTGGCGCCGGTCATTCAGCACGCAGAAGCTACTTTGTACGCCTGGATGCAGGAGCATGTGCCGAGTGTCACCGCGAACTATGACATCGCGTCTTTACGCGCCAGGCGCCAGGCTCTGGTAGCAACAAATCCGCGATTTAGCTTCGACTTATGGGCTTTGCGCCATCGTTTGCTGCAAGATGTATTTGTACAGCACGGTGAGGATGGTGCCAAAGCAGATCACGCCATGGCGGTGTTTGCGGCAGCACGTAATCAGGTCAGTCTTTACCCCGATGTGACTGCGGCCTTGACACAGTTAGGGCAAAGGGTCAAATTGGGTACCATATCGAATGGTTTTGCTGATTTGCAAGCGATTGGGTTGGCGTCTTATTTTCAGGTATCGATTGCCGCTCATCAGTTCGGCTGCGCAAAACCGGACCCGCGGATATTTCATGCCGCGTGCGACGCGCTGAGTTTGTCACCAGCGGAAGTGTTGTATGTTGGTGATGACTTATTACTTGATGTACAAGGAGCGCAAGCAGCCGGTTTGCAAGCAGCATGGATGAACCGGCGCGGGGTACCGACTGAGGAGGTGCGCCATCAACATATCAAACCAGATGCGGAATTTAACGATTTGCATGATTTGTCACAATGGTTATGAAATTCCTTATGTTCATATTGGCTTGGCTGGAATAAAATGCACTTATGCAACTTGATATTCGTGCCCAAACATTGTTAAAAGCGCTCGTTGAACGCTACATCGCTGATGGTCAGCCTGTAGGGTCGCGTGCTTTATCGAAAATTTCTGGTCTTGAGCTTTCTCCTGCGACCATCCGTAACGTGATGGCCGATCTCGAAGAGCTAGGTTTTGTTGCTAGTCCGCATACGTCGGCGGGTCGTATTCCGACCCCAAGAGGCTATCGCGTTTTTGTCGACGAGTTGCTAACTGTGCAAGAAATTGACGAAAGTGCATTAAGTTCGCGTTTGCAGCCTGGTTTTTTAACGCAGCAACCGCAAAGAATTATAGCTAATGCGGCGCAGATACTTTCGTCGTTATCGCAGTTTGCTGGTGTTGTCATGACGCCACGTACAGAATCGATTTTTCAGCAAGTCGAATTTTTGCGCTTGTCTGAAAAGCGTATTCTGTTGGTAGTTGTTGCCCCTTCTGGCGATGTACATAACCGTTTATTGTTAACCGAGGCGGATTACACACCTGGGCAATTGGTCCAGGCAGCAAATTATCTGAATCAGAATTTCAGCGGTCTGAGTTTTGATCAGGCGCGTTTGCGTATTAATAGTGAATTGCGTCAATTACAGTCTGACATGACGAGCCTGATGCAGGCTGCCGTCGAGGCGGGTAGTGATGCATTGGCTGAGCAAGGCGAAGAAGTCGTGATTTCTGGCGAGAGAAATTTGCTTAATGTGCAAGATTTATCTTCAAACATGGATTCTTTGCGGAAATTATTTGACATGTTTGAGCAAAAAAGTGGCTTAATGCAACTATTGGATGTGTCGAGTAAAGCAACGGGCGTGCAGATTTTTATTGGCGGCGAGTCGCAGTTGGTGCCAATGGATGAGATGAGTATTGTTACGGCGCCTTATGGCGTAAACGGCAAAATCGTCGGGACTTTAGGTGTGATAGGCCCGACGCGAATGGCGTATGAGCGGGTTATTCCTATTGTTGATATCACTGCTAAATTGCTTTCTAATGCTTTGAGTCAGTAGAAAGGTTCATTATGTTGAAAGAAAATGTCTCTATCGTGTTGATTGATGATAACGATATTACCCGCGAAGTGTTGAGGGTTGTCTTGCGTAGCGAGGGATATAACGTTGTCGGTGAAGCAGCTGATGGCGGCACAGGTTTGGAACTAGTATTAAGACACAGACCTAATCTGATCTTGTTAGATGTGGTGATGCCTAAAATTGGTGGTCTGGAAATATTGCCTAAAATTAAAGATATGCTTCCTGAAGCGATGGTCTTGATGGTGACCGCAAGCAAGGACAGTGAAACAATTGCCGAGGCAGTTAAAGCGGGAATACATGGATTTATCCTGAAGCCGTTTAATGCACAAAAAATTATTGATACCGTTGGCGGGGTCGTTGCCAAGATCAAGCCAAAAAATTAAATCGTTCGCGTTTTTTGGATTTTTGTTTCTCTCAAAATAAATTTCTTGAAGGTTTTAGAGGGTGGCGGATTGCACCCGCCCCTCAAATTCTGGCAAGTTCGTCTTCCTGGAAGCGCCGATCGGTCGCTTCGCTCAGTTTTCTTTGTGCTCGCAATTTTCTTTGGTGCAACTTCCGTAAATCGCCAGTGAATGGTCGGCAATTTTAAAGCCCCTGTCCAAAGCAATAGTTTGCTGTCTTTTTTCTATTTCAGCATCGAAGAACTCTTCTACGCGGCCACAGTCTAAGCAGACGAGATGATCGTGGTGAGAACCCTCGTTCAGTTCAAAAATAGCTTTATTGGTCTCAAAATGATTGCGGTGGAGCAGGCCAGCCTGCTCAAATTGCGTGAGTACACGGTACACTGTTGCCAGTCCGACATCCATGTTTTCGTTCAGTAATATCTTGTAAACATCTTCAGCCGTCAGATGTCTTACTTTGCTATTTTGAAAGATTTCAAGGATTTTTAGTCGTGGCAAAGTCGCCTTCAGGCCGCTTGCTTTGAGATTTGTCGTGCTGTTTGTCATGTTTTCGGTCAAAAGATGTCTATCTGCTTTATGATATCGGGTTTTAGGGCATATTGCTCAAATACTGAGGGTACCTATGCGATTGTTGTTTTCGAAATTGAATCAAGCAAATGCTTTACGTTATACAAGTATGGCATTGCTGGTGAGTCTGTCCGCTTGCGCGTCCAAAACGTCTGTCCTCGCCGATCAGAATGCAAACGCACCTGACACGGTGGTCAACACCGCTAGTGGGACACAAGTATATACGCCAACTGGGGTCAAAAAATTCCTAGGGTACATTTCACCTTATCGCATTAGTGTGCAACAAGGTAATTTCGTCTCCGAAGAAATGATGGCGCAAATCAAAGAAGGAATGACGCGTGAGCAAGTGCGCTTCGTTCTTGGTACGCCGTTGCTGACAGATATGTTTCACGAAGATCGTTGGGATTTTCCATTCCGTCTGACTAAACCAAAAGGCGAGCAAGTATCAAGTCTGGTGACGATTTATTTTAAAAATAATACCGTGTCAAAATTTGAAGGCGGCAATTTGCCGACGGAAAAAGAATATTTGGCGCGGATTACTGAATCTGCCTTGGGCTTAGAAAAAGTTGAATCGTTGAACGATATCGATGGCAATCCTAAGAAAAAAGATAAAAAATAAAGAGAATCTAGTATGACAGTATTAAAAGTAGCCGTCGCTGGCGCCTCAGGGCGGATGGGGCAAATGTTAGTCGAAGCCATCGTTGCGGCAGCGGATCTGCAATTGAGCGGCGCGCTGGATGTTGCTACATCGCCTGCGTTGGGCGTTGATGCGGGTGCGTTTCTTGGAAAACCGACCGGTGTCAAGATTGAGTCTGATTTGTCGGTTGGATTGGCAGATGCTGATTTCTTGATTGACTTTACCCGTCCAGAAGGCACTTTAAAACATCTGGCTTACTGTGCCGAGCATGGTATTAAGATGATTATTGGCACCACAGGTTTTGACGACGCGGGCAAAGCGACGATTGCCAAAGCAGCAGAGAAAACTGCCATCATGTTCGCGCCGAATATGAGCGTTGGCGTGAATGTCACGCTCAAATTACTAGAAATGGCGGCAAAAAGCTTTGCGACGGGCTACGACATCGAAATTATCGAGGCGCACCACCGTCACAAAGTCGACGCGCCATCTGGTACGGCATTGAAAATGGGCGAAGTGATCGCCGATGCGCTGGGTCGTGATCTGAATGAGGTCGGCGTGTTTTCTCGCGAAGGCGTAACTGGCGAACGTGATCCTTCATCGATAGGGTTTGCCACAATACGCGGTGGCGACATTGTGGGTGATCACACAGTATTGTTTGCAGGTATTGGGGAACGCGTTGAGATTTCACATAAATCGTCAAGTCGCGTCACTTATGCCCATGGTAGCTTGCGCGCGGCACGCTATCTGGCGGATAAGCCAACTGGCTTGTTTGACATGTTTGATGTGTTAAATCTGCGCTAACCCGCTTTCATGCAGAACGCAATCGCGCACTATTGGCAGCAATCGGATCAATTTGGGCATGCCATTGCCTATTTGTTATTCATCATGTCGTTAGCTTGCTGGACGTTGATTCTCGCTAAAGCGTGGACGTTTTGGCGAGTTCGTCAGGCAGCCGGTAAGTTGGGTTCATTCTGGCAGGCGCCATCGATCAATGACGCTGTGACCTTGTTACGGTTCAGCGATAAAGAAAAATTGTTCGTATCGTTGGCACAAACCGCGGTCGATGCTGCCGAGCCACAGCAGTATTTCGCGACCCTGTGTGCAGATCGTGACGTCAGTGAAGTGTTGACGCGGGCGCTACGTCAGGCATTGCAGAATGCGACTATCCGCCTTGAAAATGGCTTGACCTCATTGGCGTCGATCGGTGCAACGGCACCATTTGTCGGACTATTAGGTACGGTCTGGGGGATTTATCATGCTCTGACCAATATTTCGCTTGAGGGCGCAGTGCAAATCGATCAACTGGCGGGGCCCGTGGGCGAGGCGCTAATCATGACGGCACTTGGTTTGATGGTGGCGATTCCAGCAGTCTTGGCATTCAATGTGTTTAACCGAATTAATCGCATTTCTCTGGCTGAATTAGATGGTTTTGCGCATGATTTGCATGTTCACTTGAGTCGGCAACGTGAGCAAAATAGTCATAGAGCATCTACTCAAGCATCGTAAGCAACTTAAGCATCTCAGGCATTGGGCTAAAGTCAAATGGCATTCGGTCAATTTCAACATGGCAACGCCTCGAAACCGCTACCAACCATGGTAGACATTAATGTCACTCCCATGGTGGACGTGATGTTGGTGTTATTGGTGATATTTATTATTGCCGCACCGCTGATGACGCCAGTGGTTAAGCTGGATTTACCAAAAACGGTCGCTAAGGCTTCTCCGCAGCCAATCGAGGCATTGCATATTTCTATCGATGCCGAAGGGCAAGTATTCTGGAATGATCACCGCATCGACTTTCCGGCACTGGAGTTGAAATTGGCAGAGGCTGGGCGTCAAACTTCACCGCCCGATGTGCAATTGCGAGCAGATCAAGCCACACGCTATGAAATGATTGCCAAACTGATGGCAGCAGCCCAGGCAAAAGGTCTCAATAAAATCTCTTTTGTCACCGATACCTCAAAGTGAAGCCTCGGCTTTGCTCTAAAAAGACGCTTAACCAGTTATAATCTAAGGTTCTGAGTCATTTTCGCACCTATCTCCGGTCACGCCATGCAAGAAAAATATACTCCCTCCGACGTCGAACAAGCGGCGCAATCCCATTGGGAAAAAATTGATGCCTATACGGCAACGGAAAACGACCCTCGTTTCCCGAAAGGCAAGTATTACGCCTGCTCCATGCTACCTTACCCTTCCGGTAAATTGCACATGGGTCACGTCCGTAATTACACCATCAACGATATGTTGGCACGCCAGCTACGTATGAAGGGCTATAACGTCCTGATGCCTATGGGGTGGGATGCTTTCGGTCTGCCGGCGGAAAATGCCGCGATTGCGTATAAAAAATCGCCAGCCGCATGGACGTATGCGAACATTGAAGACATGAAGTCACAAATGCAACCGCTGGGTCTGGCATTTGACTGGTCCCGCGAAGTGGCGACTTGTGATCCAGATTACTACCGTTGGAATCAATGGTTGTTTTTGAAGATGCTGGAAAAAGGTATCGCTTACAAAAAAACGCAGGTCGTCAATTGGGACCCGATTGACCAAACTGTGCTCGCGAATGAACAAGTCATTGATGGCCGTGGTTGGCGCTCGGGCGCTTTGGTTGAAAAGCGCGAAATTCCAGGTTACTACTTCGGCATAACCCAATATGCCGACGAATTATTGGATAGCATAGAAACGCTCGATGGGTGGCCAGAACAAGTCCGCACTATGCAGCGCAACTGGATCGGTAAGAGCGAAGGCGTACGCTTTGCGTTCACGCATCAGATCACTGACGAATCTGGCGCATTGGTGCAAGACGGTAAAATGTTTGTCTTCACGACGCGTCCAGATACGATTATGGGTGTGACATTCTGCGCGGTGGCGGCAGAGCATCCGTTGGCGACTTTGGCTGCAAAAAACAATCCGCAACTCGCCGCTTTCATTGAAGAATGTAAAGCAGGCGGTACGACGGAAGCCGAAATGGCAACCAAAGAAAAAGAAGGTCTGCCTACCGGTTTGTTTGTGACGCATCCTTTGACTGGCGAACAAGTTGAAGTCTGGGTTGGTAACTATGTGCTAATGACCTACGGCGATGGCGCTGTGATGGGCGTTCCGGCACACGATGAGCGTGACTTTGCGTTTGCAAAAAAATACAGTATCAAGATCAAGCGAGTTGTTGCAGTAGAAGGTGAAACTTTTACGACCGACACATGGGTAGACTCCTACGGGGATAAACAACGCGGCGTCATGATCAATTCCGGCAAATATGACGGTCTGAACTTTAAAGCCGCCGTCGATGCAGTTGCTGCGGATTTAGTTGCTAAAGAATTAGGCGAAAAGAAAACCACCTGGCGTTTACGTGACTGGGGTATTTCACGCCAACGTTACTGGGGCACGCCAATTCCTATCATCCACTGCGAATGCTGCGGTGATGTACCTGTGCCTTATGAAGATTTGCCAGTGGTCTTGCCAACCGAATGTATTCCTGACGGTTCCGGCAATCCATTGAAAACCCACGCCGAATTTTTGAACGTGCCTTGTCCAAAATGCGGCAAACCAGCGCACCGTGAAACCGATACGATGGATACCTTCGTGGATTCGAGCTGGTACTTCATGCGTTATACCTGCCCGGATGCCAAGACAATGGTCGATGAGCGCAATGATTACTGGATGGCGATGGACCAGTACATCGGTGGTGTAGAACACGCGGTGTTGCACTTGTTGTATGCGCGTTTCTGGACCAAAGCGATGCGCGATCTGGGTCTGGTGAAGATTGATGAGCCATTCAAAAACTTGTTCACGCAAGGAATGTTGCTCAATGAATCGTATTTCCGTGAAGAAGCAAACGGCAAAAAAACCTGGTTTTATCCGAATGAAATCGAAGTTCAGCACGATGACAAAGGTCGCCCGATTTCTGCGATCTTGAAAAGCGACGGTCAGCCTGTACAAATGGGCGGCATTGAAAAAATGTCGAAGTCCAAAAATAACGTCGTTGAACCAAAAGATATCATTACCCAATTCGGTGCTGATACGGCGCGATTATTCACCATGTTTGCAGGCCCACCGGATCAAAGCGCGGCATGGAGCAATAGTGGTGTCGAAGGCGCATCGCGCTATTTGCGTCGTTTGTGGGCAAATGCCCTGCGTTTATCAGGGACTGTTGCCGCGGGAACGACAGCGCCGGCAAGTTATGCTGCAGACGTTAAAGCCTTGCGTCGTGAAGTGCATCTGACCTTGAAGCAAATCGATGGTGATTACGACCGTTTGCAATACAACACGGTCGTTTCTGGTGCGATGAAATTACTCAATACTATTGAGTCGTTTAAGTCGGAAGCTGAAGGTCATGCGGCAGCGATACGTGAAGCGTTCAGCGTCTTGTTGCGTGGTTTGTATCCAGTTTGCCCGCATATTACGCACGCCTTATGGCAAGAGTTAGGCTTTGCGTCTGAACTTGGCGAATTGATTGATGCACCATGGCCTGTGGTTGACGAAGCTGCGTTGGTGCAAGACGAAATCGAATTAATGATCCAAGTGAATGGTAAATTGCGTGGCAGTATCAAGGTCGCCAAAGACGCGGATAAAGCAACCTTCGAAGCGACCGCATTGGCGAGTGAAAGCGTGCAACGTTTCCTTGAAGGGTCGCCAAAGAAAGTGATCGTTGTGCCTGGTAAGTTGGTCAATATTGTTGTTTAACCGTTAGTCAGGAGAAGTCCGCATGCGCTTATTTTTTCACCGTCAACTGACCTGGCTGCTGATCGTTGCCATGTTCATGAGTTTGTCGGCATGCGGATTTAAAATGCGTGGCCCCGTCGATTTTCCGTTTCATTCTATTTATGTCGCGATACCGGAAACCTCACCACTTGGCGGTGAGCTACGTCGGCAATTGAATGCCAATGGACATACTGACGTGTTAACCAGCGCCGAGGGCGCGCAGGTGATCATGGATGTGTTGCAAGAGTCTAAGGAAAAGCAAATTTTGTCGTTGAATAGCCAAGGTCGGGTACGCGAATATACCCTGATCTACAACTTCAGCTTTCGTTTGCGGGATGCCCGGGGCAAGGAATTTCTGGAACCCGTTAAAATGCAGTTGAAACGGAACTTGTCTTATAACGAAGCCGTGGTTTTGGCAAAAGAATCGGAAGAGGCGACCTTGTACCGCGATATGCAAAAAGATTTGGTTCAGCAAGTGATGCGTCGGCTTTCTCTCGTGAAAATGGACGATTGATATGCAATTACGCTTCGATGCCCTCGATGGCCATCTGGCGAAAACACTGGCGCCACTGTATGTGATCACCAGTGATGAGCATTTGTTGGCGCTGGAAGCTGCCGATAAAATTCGTAGCACCGCCAAGGCGCAAGGTTTTTTTGAGCGTGAAATTTTAAGTGTAGAGCGCAGTTTTAAGTGGGGCGCGTTGCTCGCCGCTAATCAGTCGCAGTCTTTGTTTGGCGATAAAAAATTAATTGATCTGCGCATCCCGACCGGCAAGCCGGGCAAAGATGGTGGACAGGCGCTGCAAGATTATGTCAGTAATTTATCGCCAGATAATTTAACTCTGATTACTTTGCCTAAGTTAGATTGGGCAACGCAAAAGGCTGCGTGGGTCACCAGCTTGCAGCAGGCTGCAGTGTACATTGATATTCCATTGGTCGAGCGAAATCAATTACCCAATTGGATTAATCAGCGATTGGCGATGCAGCAGCAAAGTGCGGACCGTCAAAGTCTGGATTTTATCGCGGACCGTGTTGAAGGTAATTTATTGGCCGCGCACCAGGAAATTCAAAAGCTGGCCTTGTTACATCCGGCGGGCACACTGAGTTTTGAGCAAATTCACGATGCCGTATTGAATGTTGCCCGCTATGATGTCTTTAAACTCAACGAAGCGATGCTGAGCGGCGATGTGGCTCGCTTGTCCCGCATGTTGAATGGCTTGAAAGGCGAGGGTGAGGCATTGCCCTTGGTCTTATGGGCGATGGCGGAAGAAATTCGCACGCTATTGAAATTGAAATCTGGCATGAGCCAGGGGCGCCCTTTGTCAGCTTTGCTCAAAGAATATCGCATCTGGGGACCTAGAGAAAAACTCATGGAGCCAGCATTGCGCAGAGTCAGTTTGCCGACGTTGCAAACCGCACTGCAAGAAGCATCGCAAGTCGATAAAATGGTCAAAGGCTTACGCGCCAAAGCATTTGCAGGCGATGCCTGGGATGCCATATTGCAACTAGGGTTACGCGTTGCTCGCACCTCTTAGTTACTGAACTACGTCAAGGTTTTGCGCGCATTCAGAAGATGCAGATAATACCGCATAATATTTGTTAGGCTTTCCTTAAAAATAGGGGAGTATCTGAAAAATATATATCATACGTCCTTATAAATAATGGATGTTTAAAAATACATAGGGGGAGTATATTCCCCGAAAACACTAAAACGACATCATGGATATTAAGCACTACATGAATGACCTCGGTTTGCGTGCCCGCGCCGCCTCGCGCGCTATGGCCAGAGCCGATACCGCCGCCAAAAATACGGCACTACGTTTGATTGCTGACGCTATCCGGCGCGATGCTGCCGCATTGCGTGCCGCCAATGAGCTCGATCTGGTAGCTGCCCGTGCGGCAGGTATGGACCCTGCGATGCTCGATCGATTGACATTGTCCGATAAAGCGATAGCCACCATGGCAGAGGGGCTGGAGCAAATCATCAGTCTGGCCGACCCAATTGGTGAAATATCGAATATGAAATATCGCCCGACTGGGATTCAGGTGGGGCAAATGCGTGTTCCACTGGGCGTCATCGGAATAATTTATGAAGCTCGTCCCAACGTCACCGTTGACGCTGCGGGTTTATGCATTAAGAGCGGTAATGCGACCATATTGCGTGGTGGTTCGGAAGCAATTCATTGCAATCAAGCACTCGCAAAAATTGTTAAAGAAGGTCTGGCAGGTGCCGGCTTGCCACCAGATGCGGTGCAAATCGTTGAAACCACCGATCGTGCTGCCGTTGGCGAACTGATTACCATGCCGCAATATATCGATGTGATCGTGCCTCGTGGTGGCAAAGGTTTGATCGAACGTTTGATCCGTGAAGCTACCGTACCGATGATTAAACATCTGGACGGGATTTGCCATGTGTATATCGACGATAAAGCAGACCTTCAAAAAGCAATTGATGTCGCTTTCAATGCAAAATGCCACCGCTACGGCACTTGCAACACGATGGAAACCTTGCTCGTTGCGCAAGGCATTGCAGCCCAGGTTTTACCTGCTTTAAGCGACCTGTATGCCAGCAAACAGGTAGAACTGCGGTGTGACGAGGCGGCTGCTGCGATTCTGCCAAACTATCCACATTTAGCGCACGCAACATCCGCTGATTGGAGCACCGAATACCTGGCGCCGATATTGGCCGTCAAAGTCGTCGCTGATATGGATGAGGCAATCACGCATATCAACAATTATTCATCGAAGCACACAGAATCGATTATTACCGAGGACTATACTCGCGCTATGCGGTTTTTAAGAGAGGTGGATTCAGCCTCGGTCATGGTGAATGCCTCGACCCGTTTTGCGGATGGTTTTGAATACGGTCTCGGTGCGGAAATTGGTATATCCAATGACAAACTGCATGCGCGTGGCCCGGTTGGTTTAGAGGGCTTAACGTCGTTAAAGTATGTGGTTTTTGGTCATGGCGAAATCCGTCAATAAATTTGAAAGAAAACAATGCTCTGGATTAAAGCGTTTCATATTTTGTTTGTAATTTCCTGGTTTGCGGGTCTGTTTTATCTGCCACGCATTTTGGTGAATTTGGCGATGGAGAATGATTCAGCGACCACGGAGCGTTTATTATTAATGGCCCGTAAGCTGTACCGTTTTATGACGATCCTGGCAGTGCCAGCGTTGGCCTTAGGTTTATATTTGTGGCTGGTCATTGGTATCGGCAAAGGTCCGGGCAATGCTTGGATGCACGTTAAATTGACGTGCGTATTGCTGTTGCTCGGATATCACCATGCTTGTGGTAGTTTGCTCAAAAAATTTGAAAGAGGCGTGAATCAACGTAGCCATGTCTGGTTCCGCTGGTTTAATGAAGTCCCTGTGATTTTGTTGCTGATCGTGTTAATCATGGTCGTTGTCCAACCATTTTAAGTTGGTATATTTGCTTGTGTAGGGCGGGTGTAAGCTGCCTGCTATTGCTGATTGCTGATTGCTGATTGCTTATTGCTTATTGCTTATTGCTTATTGCTTTGTTCTTTACAGAAACGAAGTAAAGAATTTGATGTAATGTATTTCTCGCAACGACCCGTCTGGTCGTTGCGAAGGTTTTTTGATTTTTAACGGATAAAAGGTTCCCCATGACAAAACATTCCTATTTTTGCCCATGCCCACGTGGTATGGAAATCGCGCTCGCTGAAGAGCTCACTGAAATTGCTGCGCTTGGTAAAACCATGGCGGTGCACAATCAGGTGCCAGGTGGCGTCCATTGCTCTGGTAGTCTGCAAGATAGCTGGCGTATCAATTTGCATTCACGCATTGCCTCACGTGTCTTGATGCGCATGGCGCAATCGAGCTATGTGAATGAGAACGATATTTACGATCTGGTGTTGGAGCAACCATGGGAAGACTGGTTCGGCTATCACCATACAATTCGCGTTGATGTGACCGCTGTTAAGTCACCACTCAAGAGTCTGGAATTTACAACGCTCAAAATTAAAGATGCGATCTGCGATCGCTTCCGCGATCAGTTCACCCAACGTCCTTCCGTCAATACCAAAACACCTGATATGCGCATCGTTGGTTTTATGGATGCACGTAACTTTACAATTTATCTCGATACGTCCGGCGAAGCTTTGTTTAAACGTGGCTGGCGTATGGAAACCGGTGACGCACCTTTACGTGAAAATCTGGCGGCAGGCTTGTTGCGTACGGCTGGTTGGAAACCCGGCGTACCCTTGTTTGATCCTATGTGTGGTTCGGGCACAATTTTGATCGAAGCAGCACAAATTGTGGCGGGCATCCCGCCGGGCTTGAAGCGTGAATTTGCATTTGAGAAGTTTCATCAATTTGATGAGGCAGAATGGCAAGCAATCAAAGCGAGCGCCAAACCTCATCCTCTGCCTGCAGAACCAAGTATTTTTGGCAGTGATATCTCCGGTGATATGGTGGTCATGACGCGTAATAACTTGAATAAAGCAGGAATTCGCTTTGAAGTGCCTCTGAAGCAAATTGAAGCGCAAGAAATTAAAGCACCGACGACGCAGCCAGGCGTATTGCTGACCAACCCACCCTACGGTGAACGGATCGGAGTACGTGGTGACAGTACACTTGAAACAGATGAACTGGCAAAAGAATTTTTTACGGCATTTAGTACAACTTTGAAGCAACGTTTTGCAGGTTGGAGTGTATTCTTGTTCACGGCCGATTTAACTGTGCCAAAAATGCTGCGCTTAAAAGAATCGCGCAAGACGCCATTTTTTAACGGTGCTTTGGAATGCCGTTTGTTCCGCTTTGACATGGTGGCAGGATTTAATCGCCGCGAAGAAGCGAAGCCTAAAGAGGTAAATTAGAGAAATAATCAAATTTTAATGAATCGCGAGTTCAACTATGAAGTGCAACTGAAGATAAATGGTTAAAGGTGGGAAGATGCAGTAGCATCCGGCCTTCCAGACCTCCAAGTCAAAGTTGCCCGAAATGACATACACACATCTTACCCAAGAC